>NZ_JBRFPI010000004.1:0-34235 GCF_053579595.1 Cellvibrio sp. | reverse complement strand
TACTCATGTCCCGCCTCGCGGCAGAAGATACGCTGAGTTTGATTGCGGGTGGTGTAATTAACATCACTGCGTCGGAATTAATTAGTACTAGCGGTGGTATTGAATTGTTGGCGGGTCAGGGAATTCATATCATTGATGAACTTGAGCAGGATCAAATCCAGAAAGTGGATCGCAAAGGTAAAACCACTGGTCAGTCTTCTGAATTCCGAACGGAAGCCGTTCGTGCGATTTTAAAAGCGGGCAAGGGTGTTTTGCTTGATTCGGCGCATGGTGATGTGGTGCTCAAGGCTACTGAAATCACCAGTGCAGAAGGAACTCAAGTTACCGCAAAAGATGGCACCGTCCATTTGTTAATGACCAAAGAACTTGAAGAGTTCCATTTACAAACTGTAAAGAAAAGCACATGGACAATCAAAACCCGCACGGAAGATGTGATTCATGAAAACAATATCCAGAACGCGATTGTGGGTGGTCTGCAGGTGCAGGCTAAGTATGGAATTAATGTGGAGTACACGGGTAAAGAGGGTGCCACATTAAAAGAACAGATCGAAGAATACCGCAAGATGCCTGAAATGAAATGGATGGCGGATCTTTATGATCAAGGTGTAGTCGCTGGAGGGCAGTCTGTTAATTGGGAGGCGATGGAAGAGATTCATAAGGAGTTGAAGAAAACCAAACGTAATTTGAGCCCAGCTGCAATGGCAATTATTGCGATTTGTGTTGCTGTGGCGATGGGGCCGGCAGGTGCGGGTTGGCTTGGAAGTGGTTCTGGAGCTATTGGCGCGGCCACCTTCAACGGTACAGTGATTGTGAACGCTGCAGCAATGCAGGCGGGTGCTTTGACCTTAGCAACACAAGCCGCGCAAAGTTTGGCATCAGGTAATAATCTTCGTGAAACGATAAGCGCGTTTGATAGCAGTGAAAGTTTAAAGTCTCTGGCTATTTCCATGGCAACAGCTGGCGCCATGCAGCATACCGATATTGATTTTTTCACCGCTGCTGCTGATAGTAAAAACTTGGCGGTATCCTTGGCAGGTCAGGCTGGGCAGGCAATTTATAATTCCGTAGTTACGGCGGGTATCTCTGTCACTGTCAATGGTGGTAACTCTGAAGATTATTTAAATGCATTTAAAGTTAGCTTGGCGACAAGTGCCGTAAATACAATCGGACAAAAAATGTCGACTAAGATTGGCGACCTTGCGTCTTCGCGCGATTTTGATACAGCGGCAAAATATATTGCGCATGCAGGCGTTGGCTGTCTTGTGGGTGTAGCTTCTGCCAAGGCAGGTGGTTCCGATGCAGACGTAGGCAGTAATTGCTCAACGGGAGCTGGTGGTGCTGTAATAGGTGAATACGTTGGTGATCTGTATAAAAAACGTTTGGCTGATGATTTAAATGCTTGGTCGCGCCATCTAATTGATCCTGTCACTAGCCCTTACGACCCACGTATTGACCTGCAGATGGAAGTGCTTTCTGCACGCGGTGTTGATGTCGCAAAACTTTTTGCTGCCCTGGGTGCATTCTTCAGCGGAGGTGATGTAAATACTGCGGTTCTAACGGCAACTAATGCTGCGAAATACAATGCTACTAACGAGAGGCATCGTAAAGTATATCGTTGGGTTGATAAGAATGGTGTTGTTCACTTTGTTGATAAATGGCCTGCTGGAGCAGATGTTGGTATTGATCTTAATGCTTTAGCTTTACCTGAAGAAAGTGTGCGTGCTCGGGCTGCTGCGCAGCAGAAAGAACTTAACTGCATATTTGAAAAGACACCTGATTGCATCCCCGAAAAACTAAATTTTGGTGATCAATCACTAGAAGCACAAATAAAGGAAAAATATCCTGATCAATTTACAGAAGAAGCGATCCTTGCTCGAAAAGCCGTTTTAAATGAAATAGCTTCAATGGATCAAACGTTAAAACAAACTTCTGAAATTGGCTGTACTGTTTCCTTGCTTTGCGGTTCTGTCGTAGCTCTGCAAGAAGTAATTGATGGTAAAGTTGTTACCGTTGGATCAGCTCTGGTTGTCATCGATATTTTTGGAAATAAAATTCTAAAAACGGGTAATGCAGCAATAGATTGGTTTAAATCCACTATGAAAGATGCTGGCGGCCCTAAAAATCTTACATCTACGCAGACTAATAAATTTTGGGATCAAATAGACAATCAAATGATAGGAATGCCGACCTATAAATTAACTAGTTTTGAAAATGGTCGGAATGTTAATGCCAGTACATTAAACCTTTCTTTTGGAGAGATTGGTAAAGCTGCGCCTTACAAAACTGGTACAGTGGTGCAAGAGCTTTTTTCGCCACCTGGAACTAAATTTTATGCAATTGAATTTAAAACTCAATCTGCACCAGGAATTTGGGCATCTCAAAAGCGATATACAAATCTTGAAGAGGCTCGGCAAGATTTAGCTCTTCCCCCAGAGTGGAAACAGGGTGATTTGGTCGTTAGGGAGTACATGGTTAATACAGGGGTAAATATTCCCACTCGAAGCGGTGTTGCTGGACCACAAAAATCAACTAATGGTACGACTTATCAGGGTGGAGCTATTCAACATGAATTTGTGGTCGACGACATTAGAAACAATTGGGAGCAATTCCTGACTAGAACAAATACATTTGAGATAAAGTGAAATGATTAAATTTCCGAAGTACATTTCTGAAAATGGTTCTATGTGTCATATAAATTTGGGTGTGGATGTCGATCATTATGGTGATGGGCCCGAGGCAACAAAGTTCAGTAATGAACGAATTAAAAAAATTTCATGGATGTGCGATGCGGATGTGGTTGAATTGGATTTTTCAAAATCCGCTAATAAAATTTATGCTTATCCCACGCAGGATATGCAATACATGGTGGTGTTGCTGATTGGCATGCCCGAATGGGATAGCCAAAATTGTGTGTTTTATGATGAAAAAGGAACGGAGGTTTTTCGCCCTTCTCTGCCTGAGTTAAAGATGTGGAGTAAGCCAGAAATATCCAAAAGCGATTTTAGGTTTGGAGCAGTTAACTGGACTGAGCGTGAAGATTACTTGGAGTTTTGGGTAGATCGGATATATGAAAAGAGGCTTGATGATTTTTTTGAGATACGATTCTTCAATTATAAAACTTTAACTTGGGATGAAGAAAATTGGCTTCGTCAACGTTATTGATTGGGGCACAAATCAAAACAATTGGGGTCAGAGTAATAATTGGGGTCGAGTAAGAATAATTGGAATAATTGGGGTCAGAGTAAAATTCAGTTTTTAAACAATTCATCAAGGAAGATGTATGGCAAGATTAATGCATTTTTGCCCGGATCCGGATCAAGGGGTCACGGATCAGGGGATCAAGGGGTCAAGGGGATCAAGGGGATCAAGGGGTCAGACTCCTTGATCCAAAAGTAAAAAGTTTTTGAATTAAATTTCAAGGAGATGTATATGGCAAGGTTGCCGAGATTATATGTGCCGGGCTGTTCGCATCACATCATTCAGCGCGGTAATAACTGTGACGCGTGTTTTTTTGACGAGAAAGATTACGCCTTTTATTTACAACAATTGAAAATCTCGGCAGAGCAATCTGGTGTTGCGATTCATGCGTTTGTATTGATGACCAATCACGTACATTTACTGGTAACACCTTCTACTGCGAATGCATGTGCAAAAACGATGCAATCGCTCGGTAGAAAATACGTCCAATACATCAACTTAACCTATCGTCGATCTGGAACTCTGTGGGAAGGGCGCTATAAATCCACATTGGTTGATAGTGATTCCTACTTTCTTACCGTCAGCCGCTACATCGAACTTAATCCAGTGCGCGCCAAAATGGTTACAAGCCCAAGCGAATATGTTTGGTCGAGTTTTAGAGCAAATGCGATAGGAAAGGAGATTGGTTTATTAACGCCTCATCCCATTTACTTGGCATTAGGCGAAACGGCGGCGCAGAGAATAATTCGATACCGTAAATTATTTTCCGATATTATTCCTGCGGATACGCTTGATCAAATAAGGGAATGTACGAATAAATCTTGGGTGTTAGGTAGTTCAAAATTTAAAGCACAGATAGAATCGGCTGCTAACCGAAGAGCTGAGTCTTTAGGGTGGGGCGGTGATCGGAAATCTAAGCGGATAAAAGATCAAGGAGTCTGACCCCTTGATCTGTGACCCCTTGATCTGGATCTGTAATTTGCTATTACTAGGCTGACGTCGAATGCGTGTGAACAAAATTACATTTTTCATTTTTATCGTTGCAGCATCAATCATGGCCTGCACCCCAACCCAACGCCCCCTAAAAAACGGCCAAGGTTACGTAGTAGTTCCCGCAGGCGAAAACCACTACCGCATTGAATATTACCTCAAACACGCAAAGCTTGCCGAAACCTACTGGAACACCACCGCCGGGCAATTATGCCCCGGTGGGTTTCAGGTTTTGTATAGCAAAAAGCACGTATTGAATTTTGATATGTATGTGCCCATCGCGGGTAATAACGTCAATATAGGGCGGCAAGAATTTATTCAGTATGGAGAAGTGGTGTGTGAAGGTGAGCCATCAAATACAATTGCGCTTACCGAAACTAAATGGCGTGAATTTAATGCGGAAACAAAATCGATAAAGCCAGTGAGTGATCGCTGGTTAACGGAAACGCTGCAACTATACGTTAGCCATTTACCCGATATGCCTGTGACCAATTCGGTCGCGACAATCGCAAAAGATTGGGGTAAGCCACAACAGCAGCCAAGCGGTAATAAGGAATTGCTGTCTGTGTGGACAAAAGGTGGCGACAGTTGGTTTCCTAATCAGATTGGTTTGTTGGAACAAGAAAATTGTTTGAAGTTAATTATAATCTTGCCAGGCGTTAGCGCCTTCGCTGCTAGCTTAGTTGAAAAGTCATCTATAGAGGGTAAAGGCTTGGAGCATTTAATAACTTCTGGTGTTTTGCCTGCTTATTTTTATCGACCAAAGTCTCAATGTTCTTTCTGATAATTTAGTTTTCTGTGTAAAATTAGGGAAGCTCTGAGTTATTCGTCATTCCTGCGAAAGTAGGAATCCAATCTGTTGATTTTTATGGATACCCGCGTTCGCGGGTTTGACGGAAAGTGAGTATTTCAAAGCTTCCTTAGAATCGAAGGCAGAAGTGCTTCGCTAACCGTGCGGTTCGCTCCAACCTACAATAATGAATTGATTATCTTCCACTCTTCTACAGTCACCGGCTGAGTCGATAACCGGCTCTGCTTCACCAGCACCATATTTTCCAATTGCGGTTGTGCTTTTATTTCAGCTAACGGAATCAACCGGGGAAATATTTTAATGAGTTTGATATCCACCGAAACCCAGCGCGGATTTTCCGGTGTCGATTTTGGATCGTAATAATCGCTTTCAGGATTAAATTGGGTTGGGTCGGGGTAGGCGGTTTTTACGACTTTGGCGGTGCCGACTATGCCGACATTTTTGCAACTGCTGTGGTAGATAAATATTTCATCATTGAGCGCGACTTGGTCGCGCAAAAAATTACGGGCTTGATAATTGCGAATGCCATCCCAGCGGCCGGTTTTATCGGGCGCGGCCGCGAGATGGTCGATGCCGTAGATGTGTGGTTCCGCTTTAAATAGCCAGTAATTTTTTGCCATCACTCACCCCTTAACCATCTACGGTTTTCTGTACTTTTATAGCCAAGCGCTTAAGCGCTGGGCCGTTTCTTCGCTTACCAATTCCACACTGATTTTACGTTTTTCAACATCGACATCGTTGATCACTACAAATACTTTTTCATCGAGTTTGTAAGTCTTGCCTTCAATGGTCAATCTCAAACGACGTGAATCAAACTGCGCTTTGATTTCACTCTCTTTGGGCGCGAGTAGGGCATAGCCTTCCAATCCCCAGTCTTCCATTTTTACGCCGACACCAAAAGAGTTAACCAAACCAATACTGGCGGGGTGCACGCTGCCAATATGCAGATTCGCGTATTGGCAACCGAGCCAGGTTTCTGCATAGCGACATGCTTGGCGGCCAGTGTTGAGTTGGTTTTGTAATTGTTCCGCAAATTGTTTTTTATCGCCCACATTTTCTGCCGGCAAACCACGTAAAATGCGTTTGATTGCGAGATGGTTAAACAAATCGTTATAGCGGCGAATAGGTGAGGTCACCATCGCGTAAGCTTTAAAACCCAAACCAAAATGCGGGATGGGATCAAATGTTAACGAGCCGGCTTGCAACATGCGTTGCAACAGTGAATGCAGGCTGGCGCTGACTGGATTGTTGGTTGGATTTATGCGCAGCTCGCTGAATAGTTTTTGGAAGCTATCCAGTTGGGTTAAATCGCCAACGGTTAAATCCGGGCGGTCTTCCTGAATCAGTGTAACTGCATCATTGATTCGCTCCGGGCGAAAACCAATATGGCTGGAAAAAATCCCGTAGCCTGGGTGCTGTAAAAATAACTCTCCCGCACAGAGGTTGGTAACCAGCATGGCCTCTTCAATCATGCGGTGCGCGATATTGCGCTCGCGTTTTTCTACATGATCAATTTTTCTTTGGTCATTGAGAATGTAGGAGTAGTCAGGGCGCTCTTCCATCACCAAGGCGTTCGCTTGACGATATTGCGCGCGCGCTTGCGCAAAACTTTTTAATTCTACGAGCATGTCGTGAATATAAGCCGGTGCAGCGAGTGGTGATTCGCCGGTGCTCATCAGTGCATCGAATACACCTTGATAACTCAGTTTGAAATGCGAGCGAATTTGCGCTTCGATAAATTCAAATGAGTTGATAGTGCCATCGCGCAAAATCTGCATGCGACACACCAGCGCTGGGCGTTTTTGTTCCGGTACTAATGAATAAGTGTCGTGCGATAAATCGACCGGCAACATAGTCACCGTTTGGCCGAGTAAATAAAGCGTGCTTGCACGCGCTCGCGCAGATTGCTCCAGCGGGCTATCAAAACTGATGTGTTTGCTGGGGTCGGCAATCGCAGTAATTAATTCCCAGCCATTTTCGTTGGGAGCGATATAAATAGCGTCATCCATATCGCGCGTGTTTTCGGAATCGATAGTGACGAAGGGCAGGTGGGTTAAATCCTGTTCGCCGTTTTCAAATGTGAGTGGCGACCAGTTAATTCCGCCTGCTTGATTTTGCGCGGCCGGTTGCCATTCAAACGGAATCTGGAATTTGGCGATGCTGTAACGGCTTTCTACACCAGGTTCTTCCAATGTTCCTATGCGGTTGAGAATGTGAATCTGGGTTTTGCCTTCACTGTTGAAAGGGTGACGGGCAACTTCGCAGTGAATTAAATCGCCGACTTTATAACCTTTGCGGTCTTGCGGCGGAATAAATAACCAGCGATTAAAATTGTTTACGTCGGGTTCCACAAAATCGGTGGTGCCTTTATTGACGTAGCGGCCAACAAATTCGGTCAGGCCGGGTTTGATCAGCTTGATTAATTTTGCTTCAAATTGGCCTTTGCTGTTGGTGGTGATTTCCGCTTCAACGCGGTCATCGGGCAGTACACGCATCATTTGGTCGGGGTCGATAAAGGCTTCTCGGCCGTCGTCGAGAATCAAAAAACCAAAGCGTTTGGTGGTGGTGCGAACCAGGCCTTGTGCGACATCTTTGGTTACAGCGATAGCGGACTTTAATTGAGCGAGTTGCTGCAGGGCATCTTTATTGAGCATGTAATACAACTTATAGGTAAGGATTATGGCGCGATTATAGCTCGATTTAACTGGCCTGTTGCGCAAATCTGGGGCAGCTATTTTTTTGGCAAAAATAGTCTTTACTGATTGTTAACGGTAATGCTTTTGACAGTCTTGGGCGCCATCGGGTTACAATCGCCTTAATGTTAGTTATTGTTTTTATTGAATTTCTGGATAAGGGTTAGATTTTGGACGCAGTTACCATCAACAATATTTTGCTCGTTGGGGCCCTTCTGGTCGCCGCGAGTATTTTGCTGAGCTCTATTTCTACCCGGGTAGGTGTGCCAATTCTGGTGATTTTCCTCGCGGTGGGGATGCTTGCGGGAGTGGATGGCCCCGGCGGAATTGTTTTCAATGATTACTCTACTGCTTATCTGGTGAGTAACCTCGCGCTGGCAATTATCCTTTTGGATGGTGGTATGCGCACCCGCGCAGCAACTTTCCGCGTGGCGCTTTGGCCCGCGCTGTCGCTGGCAACTGTTGGGGTGATGATAACGGCAGGCTTAACTGGTGTTGCAGCCGCTTGGTTGTTCGACCTCTCCTTACTTGAAGGCTTGCTGATCGGCGCGATTGTGGGTTCGACAGATGCCGCTGTGGTATTTAATTTATTGAATGGCAAAGGCCTTAATGAGCGTGTTGGCTCAACACTGGAGATCGAATCGGGCAGTAACGACCCCATGGCCATGTTCCTGACAGTGACTCTGATTGCAATGCTCGCTGCGGGTGAAACCAGCTTCAGCTGGGGCGTGCTGACCAGTTTGGTGCAGCAGTTCGGGATAGGCATTGCGCTGGGTGTGGGTGGCGGTTGGTTACTGTTGCAACTGATCAATCGACTGTCGATTGCCGGTGGTTTGTATCCGCTATTAGCTGTTAGCGGCGGGATTATGCTTTACGCGATTTCCGGTGCTATCGGCGGTAGCGGTATCCTGACTGTGTATGTGTGTGGCTTGTTGATCGGCAATCGCCCCATACGAAATCGCCACGGCATTCTGCATATGTTTGATGGCCTCGCCTGGTTAAGCCAAATTGGAATGTTTTTGGTGCTTGGGTTGTTGCTTACGCCCAGCCAACTTTTGCCCATCGCGGTGCCAGCATTGTTGTTATCACTGTGGATGATTTTATTTGCGCGTCCCCTGTCTATTTTTGTCGGTCTATTGCCCTTCCGTAGCTTCAATTGGAAAGAGCGTACCTTTATTTCCTGGGTGGGGTTGCGTGGAGCCGTGCCGGTTATTCTGGCGGTGTTCCCGTTGATGGCGGGTTTGGAAAATGCACAGTTATTTTTCAATGTTGCCTTCTTTATTGTGTTGGTGTCTTTATTAGTACAAGGGACGACACTCGGGTTGGCTGCAAAGAAGGCCAATGTGGTAGTCCCTGCAGTGCCCTCGCCATTTTCTCGTGCAGGATTGGAAATCCATGTCACCAGCCAGTGGGAATTATTTATTTATAAGTTGGGGGCAGAGAAGTGGTGTATCGGCGCTGCATTGCGCGAATTGCATATGCCTGAAAATACGCGCATTGCAGCATTGTTTCGCGATAAAGAATTATTCCATCCATCTGGCAGTACGCGTTTAATGGCGGGTGATGTGCTCTGTGTGATCGGCCATGAGCAGGATTTACCTGCACTGGGAAAATTATTTAGCGAAGCCCCAAAGCGAACGCTGGATTTAAGTTTTTTTGGCGATTTTATTATTCAGGGCGATGCAGAGTTGCGCGATCTGGCGATGCTGTATGCGCTGGATATGAAAGGCTATGAAGAGCATAAAACACTTGGCGATTTGATTGCGCAAATGGTGGGCGGAAAGCCTGTGGTAGGTGATCAAAGCGAATGGAGCGGAATGCTCTGGACAATTGCTGAAGTGGAAGGCAACAACGTGCGCAAAATCGGCGTTAAGCCGGTAGCTAAAAAAAATGCGCAGACCAATGATTAGTGCATCCAATGATTAATTTACGCAATTCATCGCTACTGCAGACTCACGCATTCATCGATGGAGAGTGGTGTCATTCCGACACATACAAAACCTTTGCAGTAAAAAATCCGGCAACCGGTGAAGTTGTTGCGCAGGTTGCTGATCTGGGGGTTGATGAAACGCGCAGGGCGATAACCGCAGCGGCTCATGCACAGATTCTATGGGCACAAAAAACAGCGAAAGAACGCAGTCAGTTATTGCGCGCATGGTTTGATCTGGTGATGCTGCATCAAGAAGATCTCGCGCAGATTCTTACTATTGAGCAAGGTAAACCCTTGGCAGAAGCGCGTGGGGAAATTGCTTACGGCGCAAGTTATATTGAATGGTTTTCTGAAGAGGCCAAACGTATTTATGGGGACGTGATTGCTCCGCCCAGTGTTGATCAGCGGATTTTGGTAATCAAACAACCCGTTGGTGTTGTTGCTGCAATCACTCCCTGGAATTTTCCGTGTGCGATGCTCGCGCGCAAAATTGCTCCTGCGTTGGCTGCTGGTTGCACTATTGTAGCCAAACCCGCCGCCGAAACTCCGCTCTCGGCTTTGGCGCTGGCACTTCTCGCACATCAAGCGGGTATTCCTTCTGGGGTAGTCAATATCGTAACGGGAACTGACGCGGCTGCAATTGGCGCAGAGTTAACCAGTAATCGGTTAGTGCGCAAATTGTCGTTTACGGGCTCGACTGCGGTTGGTAAGCAATTAATCCAACAATGTGCTGATGATGTAAAACGGATCACCTTGGAGTTGGGTGGTAATGCCCCGTTTATTGTGTTTGATGATGCTGATCTGGATGCGGCTGTTGCCGGTGCGATGGCCTCCAAATTTCGCAATGCCGGGCAGACTTGTGTCTGTGCCAATCGTTTTTATATCCACCGCTCGATTTATACCCAATTCAGTGAAAAATTAATCGCTGCAATGAAAGCGCTCACTGTCGGGAATGGTGTAGATGGGAGCGTTAATCTAGGTCCGTTGATTTCTATGAAGGCGGTCAACAAAGTACAAAAGTTGGTGGATGATGCCGTCGAAAAGGGTGCTCATATCGCTTATCAAACCCTACTTAATGAAGCTGAAACGGCACAGGGTTGCTTTTACCCTCCGACTCTACTGTTGAGCGTCGCTCCCGATTCAGCATTAGCCGGGCAGGAAATTTTAGGCCCGGTTGCTGCACTGAATCCTTTTGATACCGATGAAGATGCAATCCGTTTTGCCAACAACACTGAATTTGGCTTGGCGAGTTATTGCTATACCCGCGATGCAAGACGTATAAAAAATCTGTCAGATATACTGGAAACTGGCATGCTAGGGATTAACACCGGTATTTTATCCAATGAGATGGCTCCCTTTGGTGGTATTAAACAATCCGGTTGGGGAAGGGAAGGTTCGTATTACGGTATTGAGGATTATGTGAGCGTAAAATACCTGTGTGAGCGTTTTTAAACTTGCTTTTTTTTCCTCTGCTTCCGTTAAATCTGCAACAAATATCCGCTTCTTCAAAGTCTGCCAATAGCAAAACTCTGAATCGTTACTAGACTTAGATACATCAGTTTCCATATCTGATGTATCACAATAGAAAATTAATGATGAGGTTTGCCATGTTTGGCTGGTATCAAGGATTAAGTTTACGGTGGAAGCTTACGCTTCCGTTGCTCCTGTTGGTTGTGCTGGTGTTGTATATGGGCCTGCATGCTATCAGTACGAGTAAAATGCTTGGCGGGAATGCTGCGACTATTGCTAAGGTTAACTTGCCTGAAATTCAATTACTGATACAAGCTGATCGGGACCTTTATCAATCGTTGCTTGCTGAGCGAGCTTTGTTGCAGCTCGATAGCAGCAAGCATCAAGACTTATTCACGGAGCAAAGCGAAAACGCCAAGCAGGCGCAGGATCGGGTTTATCAATCGCTTGATCTTTCTAATACGGCTACTGCTGTCGAGCGGGAGGAATTTACCCGGCGCTACAACGCGTGGAAAATTCAAGCCGCTGACGTGATTAACTCTGCACGTCTTTCCGACGAAACCAGTCGTGCAACTGCGCTACAAAAATCCTATGGCAGCGCTGCCGAAGCTTTTGGACATTTGCGTGATTATATTGATGAACTACAAGAAAAGCGCTTGGCTCATGTCGATCAATTCACCGTTCAAATTGATGAAAACCAATCAACCAGCTCTGCACAGTTACTAGCGCTAGTGGTTGTTGGAACGCTCGTGAGTTTATTGGCAGCTTATTTTTTGCCGATATTGGTTGCCAATCAAGTCCGTCAGATTAGTCATCGTATTCAAAATATTGCGGAAGGCGATGGTGATTTAACTGTTCGCTTACCTGTAAATACCAATGATGAATTGGGGCAGCTGGCTACCAACGTTAATCAATTTATTGAAAAACTGCAGCGAATTATTAGTAGTGTGCTGCTTAATGCAGCGGAGGTGTCCAAAGCAGCAGAGTCCTTGTTGGTGGTATCCAGCAATAGCCAGCGTGCGGCAGATGACCAATGCCATGCAATTACCATGGTAGTGACCGCCGTGAATGAGTTGACCATGGCGATTCAGGAGGTTGCGCGCAATACCAGTAATACTGCACAAAATACCAAAGAGGCGACGGCAATTACTGATCGTGGCCAAGAGCGCATTCATCTTGCCGTTGAGCGTGTACAAGGTTTGGCTACACGGATTAGTGAAACCGCAGAGTTTATGTTGCGCTTGGAAGGAGAGGCGAAAAATGTAACTTCCGTTATCGATGTCATTCGCGGTGTTGCTGAACAGACCAATTTATTAGCGCTCAATGCGGCAATTGAAGCCGCGCGTGCGGGTGAACAAGGGCGAGGTTTTGCGGTGGTGGCTGACGAAGTGCGTACGCTGGCTAGCCGCACACAGCAGTCGACTACTGATATCCACGGAATGTTGGGTAAGCTGCAGCAGGGCGTCCAACATGCGGTGGATGCAATGGGTAGTAGTGCAGCTATGACTTCAGAAGCGGTTACCTCTGCCACTGAGGCAGGGGATTCATTAACGGGAATAAGCACGGCAGTAAAACAAATTTCAGATATGACTTTACAGATCGCCACCGCTGCGGAAGAACAAAGTTCGGTTACATCGGAGATTGATAAAAATTTGGTGCAGATTAATTCCTTGGCAATGAATAACGCGGAAGGAGCATCAAAAACCGCAGTTGAGAGCCAGCGCTTGAATGAATTGTCTATTCAATTGCGCCAATTGTTGATGCAATTCAAAGTTTGATTAGGATGTATTTTGAGCTAATAAAAAAACCGGGTGTGAACCCGGTTTTTTTTATAAGTTATTTGGATTGGAGCTAGATTGGCAACTGTGTAGTAAATTTCACCTGCTTCAACGCAAACGCGGAATTAATCGAACCGATATTGGGGAGATGAATCAGGGTTTGTTTCATTAATCGTTCATAGTGTTCAACGCTCTCTACCACTACCCGTAACACATAATCTTTCTCGCCGCTTGTTGAGTAACATTCAACGACTTCGGGTATTGCTTGGACCATTTCTTCGAATGCTTCGAGTGAGGCAGCATCGTGATTTTTAATAGTAATGTAAGCGTGAACAGTCACCCCCAGGTTCAGTAGCTTGGGGTCAAGCAAAGTTACTTTACCGCGAATTACACCTTCCACTTCCAGTCGTTTAAGGCGACGCCAGCAGGGGGTGTGTGACAGGCCAATCATATTCCCTAAATCTGCCATTGAGTAATCGGCATTTTCCTGAAGGGCGCGCAAGATCTTGCGGTCATATTCATCGAGTTCGACTGACTTGGCCATGAAAAGGTAATCCTGAGTAGCTTGATTGATATTGAGGCATTCTAGGATGAAAATTTTCATATGACAATAAATTGAGGATGCATTTAACAGTAATATCCTAATTAACCCAGCGATGTATTAAAAATTGCCATCTTATGGTGCTTTTCTAGGAAGAGGCTCAACCGGCATATTGTGATTGGGTTCATGGGCGTGTATCGTAACGCCTCTTTTGTTGGGCATTTTGTGCCGTGTTCGAGGACAAAGGGATTCCCCATTTGGCCCGATAAAAATAATGCTGAGGAGCAATCCGAGATGAGAGTGATATTGTTGGGCGCGCCCGGTGCAGGTAAGGGTACTCAGGCGCAACTGATCATGGAGAAGTTTGGCATTCCGCAAATCTCCACTGGTGATATGTTGCGTGCCGCGGTAAAAGCCGGCACATCCTTGGGCTTGCAGGCGAAAGACATTATGGCTGCTGGCGGTCTGGTACCGGATGATCTGATTATCTCCCTGGTAAAAGAGCGCATTGCCTCCAGTGATTGCACCAATGGATTCTTGTTTGATGGTTTTCCACGCACCATCCCCCAAGCGCAAGCGATGTTGGATGCCGGTGTCGATATTGATCATGTGATTGAAATTCATGTGGCAGATGAAGAGATTGTGTCCCGTTTGAGCGGCCGCCGCGTACATGAAGCCTCTGGCCGTGTGTACCACGTTATTCACAATGCGCCTAAAGTAGCCGGGCACGATGATCTGACGGGTGAGCCCCTGATTCAACGTCCTGATGACACCGAAGAGACCGTGCGTAAGCGTTTAGGCGTGTACCATGATCAAACTGAACCATTAGTCGGTTTCTACCAAGGCCTTGCTGCTTCAGGTAAAACCAAAGTGCCCAAATACACCCGTATTAGCGGTATTGGCAGTGTCGATTCAATTCGCCAGCAACTGCTGACTGTATTGGGTTAATCTAATCAATACAGCAAAAATAGGCTCTACGGAGCCTATTTTTTTGTCCCGTGTTTCATTGTGTATACTTTCAATTTTTCTGTGTTCTTCCTATGAGCCTGATTCTCGCCCTGGATTCTTCGACTGATGCTTGCTCGGTCGCACTCTATGCCAATGGAAAACTGGATGCCCGGTTTGAGCTGGCCGCGAAAAGCCATACCCAACGGTTGTTGCCCATGGTGGATGAGTTGCTGGGTGATAATAGCCTCAAGTTACATGACCTTGATGCTATTGCCTTTGGCCGCGGTCCCGGTTCGTTCACTGGTTTGCGAATTTGTATGGGAATTGTGCAGGGCTTGGCATTTGGTGCACAGTTGCCGGTGATTCCGGTATCCACCCTGGAAGCTATGGCTCAGGGCTATTACCGCGCAAATCCCGAAGCTAGCCTCCCTGTGTTGGTGTCGCTGGATGCGCGTATGGACGAGGTTTATTGGGGGGTGTTCGCGCGCGATGGCGCTTCTATTGCGCCTCTGAGCGATGAGTTTGTGATGAAACCTGAGCTTTTGTCAGGGCAGGATATTATCCAGTCATTGGCAGGGCGATTTGTTGCGGTCGGTCCTGGCTGGCATTATCCGGCGATGCAGGTGCTGGTGGCGTCCACTATAGTGGTGGATGCCCAACCCCAAGCGGAAGATATGGCCTTAATCGCAGCACAGGTGTGGTCTGCCGGTGGCGCAATAGATGTGCTTGATGCCCAGCCTGTGTATTTGCGCGATACCATCTCCTGGCAAAAACGCCAACGTATTCGTAACCCCAACTAGATTTTGGTGAGTTTATTATGACTGCCTCTTGTTCCATGGTGGATTTCAACACCAGTTTGCTCGAGTTCTTGCACTCATCCCCCACACCTTTTCATGCCACTAAAAATATCGCAGGCAAATTGTTGGAGGCTGGTTTTATCCCGCTTTATGAGGGTGATATCTGGCAGCTTGAGCCTGGCAAGCGCTATCTGGTGACGCGCAATGACTCGTCGATTATTGCCTTTGTGTACGGTAAATTGTCGTTGCTGGATTCAGGTATCCGTATGCTGGGTGCGCATACTGATAGCCCTTGTTTGAAAGTGAAACCGCGTGCAGAGCTAAATCGTCGTGGTTATTTTCAGCTGGGTGTGGAGGTGTACGGCGGTGCCTTGTTGGCACCCTGGTATGACCGTGATTTATCCATGGCGGGGCGGGTGACATACCGCGATCAATCCGATCAAATCGCCAGTACATTGGTTGATTTTGAGCGCCCTGTAGCGGTGGTGCCGAGCCTCGCCATACACCTGGATCGCGAAGCCAACAATGCCCGTTCAATCAATGCGCAAAAAGATATAGTCCCGCTGTTGTTGCAGCTTCCCGCTGAAGATGCAGCCTTGCCGGATTTTCGCGGATTGTTGCACGCCGAGTTGCTGCGCCAGCAACCGCAGCTCGCAATTAAACAAGTGCTGGATTACGAGATCAGTCTTTACGATACCCAGCCACCGGCCATGATCGGCTTGGAGCAAGATTTTATCGCCAGTGCGCGTCTTGATAATTTATTGAGTTGTTTCATGGGGTTGCAAGCTTTACTTGAAGCAGACGATCAAGTTTCCAGCCTGTTGATTTGTACCGATCATGAAGAGGTTGGCAGCGCCTCCTGCTGCGGAGCCAAAGGCCCGATGTTGCAGCAGTTTCTTGAGCGGCTATTACCCGATGGTGAAACGCGTGTGCGTGTGATTGAGCGCTCGATGATGATATCGGCCGACAATTCCCACGGCATTCATCCCAACTTTATGGATAAGCATGATGAAAACCATGGCCCGCTGTTGAACCGCGGTCCGGTTATTAAAGTCAATGCCAACCAGCGGTACGCGACTACCAGTGAAACCAGCGCCTTCTTCCGTTTGTTGTGTGAAACAGCGGGCGTACCGGTGCAAGCCTTTGTGGCGCGTACCGATATGGGTTGCGGCAGCACTATCGGCCCGGTAGTGGCCTCAGAGGTTGGAGTGAAAACGATTGATGTTGGATCGCCCACCTTTGCTATGCACTCCATCCGCGAGTTAGCAGGTGCCAGCGATGGTTGGTATCTCTATAAAGCAACAGTGGAATTTTTTAGCTTTCGCAGAGCACCTATTGCCTTGGTTTCCCGCAGCTAATGGGTGTGCGGAAACTTTGAGCAAGTCTTTTTGGCTGAGCGGTTGTATTATTGTGATGAAAGTGCAACCGCTCGCAGTCCGGCTGTGACCCAGTGCTAATACTGACGACAAGCCTGACTCTTGTGGCTGTTGGCTGTTTATACTCGCGCATATTTCTCTAATAAAAAACCACTGATTATTTTATCGATAGTTAGAATTAAGCCATTGTGATTAGCGTTGAATGATCCTGATTAGAGTTTAGTGGAGTCGAAAATGGCGATTAGCCTTGATGTATTAGCGTCTTTTGCGCCTTTTAATACCCTCAATCATGAATATTTGGTACAGGTTGCCGAGAAAGCCGCGCTACGGGAAATCACCAAGGGAGCGATCATTTTTAAACGAGGTCGCCCGTTTCCTGAAAAAGTGTATTTAGTCAGTGGTACGGTGGATCTTATTGATTCCAGCTTTCAGGTGAATACTATCAATCCTGCCAGTGAATCCCGTCGTTCGCCGCTTAATATCACCCAACCAACACAGGTCTCTGCGGTCGCCAAGTCCGATGTCACCCTCTTGTCGGTTGATAGCGATTTTCTCGACCTGGTGCTTGCCTGGAGTGAATCCAGCGATGAAGAAGCTGATTTATCGGGTGTAAGCCTGCACGATGATAGCGATTGGATGTCATCGCTATTGCAATCGCCACTGTTCAGCCGCTTGCCGCCCGCCAATATTCGCCAACTGTTTATACGGTTCAAGGCGCAAAAAGTATTGGCCGATGAAGTTGTTATCAAACAGGGCGAACGCGGTGATTATTTTTACGTGCTGGAATCCGGTAGTGCGATGGTGATGGATACGGCGGGCAAGATTTTGGCGGCGCTGCGTCCCGGCCATTATTTTGGCGAGGAAGCCCTGGTGGGCGACACCACGCGCAATGCCACCGTAAAAATGATTACTCCCGGCAAAGTGATGCGCTTGGATAAAGAGGATTTCCGTGAATTGCTGCAAGAGCCGGTGCTTAAATATGTGAGCGCCGATGATCTCAAAGCGCGTGCGGCGGATTTACCTGCCTATCAAATCCTCGATGTACGTTTGCCGCTTGAACGTCGCGCCCAAGCTGTTCCTGAAAGCCGCAATATTCCGCTCAACCAATTGCGCAACAATCTTAAAAATCTGGATGATACGGTGACCTATGTAATCACCGACGATTCCGGCCGCCGCTGCGATGTAGCGTCGCACCTGTTGACCCAGGCAGGCTTTGATAGTTGTATCCTGGGCGACTGTGCTCGCTACTACTCTGGTTTGTAATGCTGGCACAGGCAAGCTGCAAATTTTTGTGGCTTGCCTGTATGATGGCGCCCTGATTTTTATCGCCACACCAACTGGCTATCCATCGATAGAGATAGGGCATCATGAGTAAACAACGCGTATTAACCGGCATAACCACCACAGGCACTCCGCATCTCGGCAATTACGTTGGCGCCATTCGTCCTGCAATTCAGGCGAGCCAAAGTGCAAACGTACAATCCTTTTATTTTTTGGCGGATTTTCATGCGCTGATCAAATGCCAGGATCCCGATCTGGTGCATCAATCCACCCGTGAAATCGCTGCTACCTGGATGGCATTGGGGCTGGATACCGACAACGCCATTTTTTATCGCCAATCTGATGTGCCGGAAATTCCCGAGTTGTGCTGGGTGCTCACCTGTAATGCGGCGAAAGGTTTAATGAACCGCGCCCATGCCTACAAAGCATCAGTCGATGCAAATCTTGAGGCCGGTGAAGATACGGATTACGGTATCACCATGGGTTTGTATTCCTATCCGATTTTAATGGCCGCCGATATTTTAATGTTCAATGCCAATAAAGTTCCTGTCGGCCGCGACCAGATCCAACACATTGAAATGGCGCGTGATATTGCCGCACGTTTTAATCATCACTACGGTGAACATTTTGTGTTGCCAGAGGCGCAAGTCGATGACAACGTGAATGCGGTATTGCAAGGATTGGATGGCCGTAAAATGAGTAAAAGTTACGGCAATACCATACCGTTATTTTTGCCGGAAAAACAACTGAAAAAATCGATCAATAAAATCCTTACCAATTTACTCGAACCAGGTCAGGCAAAAGATCCTGATACTTCCCCAGTGTTTCAAATCTGGCAGGCATTTGCGACACCAGAACAAACTGCTCAGATGCGCCAACAGTTTGCTGAAGGCATTGCCTGGGGCGAAGCAAAACGCCAATTGTTTGAATTGATCAATGGGCAGTTGGCGGAGGCGCGCGATAAGTATGAATCCTTGTTGGCAAACCCCGTCCATATCGAAGAAGTGCTGCAAAAAGGCGCCGCAAAAGCGCGGGCTTACAGTCAGCCGTTGCTGGAAAAAGTGCGCGAGGCTGTTGGGATTCGCAAAATAAAATAATTGTATTTGCGCAATAAAAAATTCCCGCACGTGTAAACGGCGGGGATTTTTTTTATTCTGCTTGTTTTTTTGCAGTGGAGATAATTACTTGGCGAGTGTCGCTACAACTTTTAACACAGCTGATGTTAATTTGCTCAATTCATCTTTGCTGATAATAAACGGCGGCATTAAATAAATAATATTGCCAAATGGGCGTATCCACACCCCCAGCTCTACAAATAGCGGCATCAGCTTGCCTGTCTCGACAGCACTTTCCAGCTCGACCACGCCAATTGCACCCAGTACGCGCACATCGCTAACGTAGGAAAAATCCTTGCAGGGCGCTAACTCTGCGCGCATTTGTTGACCGATATTGGCAACCGTCGTTTGCCAGTCGGAATTGAGTAATAAATCGATACTGGCATTGGCAACCGCGCAGGCGAGTGGGTTGGCCATATAGGTGGGGCCGTGCATAAAAATGCCGTTCTCGCCCTTGCAGATACCGTTGCTGATTTTATCGTTGCAGAGTGTTGCTGCAAGGGTGATGTAGCCAGCGGTGAGAGCTTTACCTATACATAAAATATCCGGGCTGATGCCCGCATGCTCGCAGGCAAATAGTTTTCCTGTGCGACCAAAACCGGTGGCAATTTCATCGACAATCAACAAAATTTCATTTTTATCGCATAGCTCGCGTACGCGGCGTAAATAGTCCGGCGAATAAAAACGCATTCCACCTGCGCCTTGGACAATGGGTTCGAGAATCACAGCTGCAATTTTTTGGCGATGCTGCTGGATCATCTGTGCAAATTTTGCGATGTGGGATTCCTGGAACGGCTCGTCAAAACTGCAGGGTGGGGCTTCAGCAAATAAATGATGTGAAAGTGCGTGATGAAACAAATGATGCATGCCCGACTGTGGATCACATACCGACATGGCGCCAAAGGTATCGCCGTGGTATCCGCGTTTCAAGGTCAAAAACATGGTGCGCTGCGCCTGGCCTTGTGAATGCCAATATTGAATCGCCATTTTAAGCGCAACTTCTACAGCGACCGAGCCTGAATCGGAAAAGAAAACTTTATTCAAACCTTCCGGGGTAATTTTGGCGAGGGTCGTGGCGAGTTTTACTGCGGGTTCATGTGTGATGCCGGCAAACATCACGTGCGCCATTTTACCCACTTGATCAATGACGGCCTGATTTAATACCGGGTGATTGTAGCCGTGCAATGTGCTCCACCAGGAGGACATGCCATCAATTAACACGCGGCCATCGGCTAAATGCAACTCTACTCCCTGAGCATGGCTCACTGCTGTAACCATACCTGGCTGGGTAAATGAGGTGTAGGGATGCCATACATGGGCGCGGTCTAAGCGCAGGAGGTCATGGTTGGCAATTTCTTGGGTGTATATCATGGGAATTCCACATCATTCGCACAAAATAATTAGCTATCTTGCCCAAGCTTAACGAAATTTTTTGCAAAAAGCTGAATCAATTTCATCAATTGGGCAAGGTATTAATTAAATCTGATGATCAAATCCAGCTGCTTGTGCGAGAGTTTATCCATTTCGCTATTCAGACCGTCAGCGATACTGATCTCCTGTTGTGTTTGGTCGGAAATGCGTGCAATCGATTGAGTGTTGCGTTCAATTTCCAATGCCATAGAGGATTGCTCCTCTGCTGCTGTGGCAATCTGGTGGGACATTTGGTCGATAGTGTTGACTGAGTGTGAAATCGAATCCAGCGCGGTGCGCACATTGCTCATTTCATGCACGCTGCGGTCGGCGAGATCCAAACAGTTTTTCATATTGAGGCTGGCGTCCTCAGTGGCTTTGCCAAGGTTGCCGATGATTTGCTGGATGTCACCAGTAGATTCTTGCGTTCTCTGCGCCAGCGAACGCACTTCATCAGCCACTACCGCAAAGCCGCGCCCTTGTTCACCCGCGCGTGCGGCTTCTATTGCAGCGTTCAGTGCAAGTAAATTGGTTTGTTCGGCGATTCCGCGAATCACATCGACCACATTGGCGATTTTGCTACTGTCTTCGCTCAATTTGTTGAGCACGCTACCCAGATTGCCGACGGTTTTTGATAAATCATCAATCGCGAGGCGGGCACCTTCAATAACAAGATTGCCTTTGTCCACTTCGCCAATCGCTGCGCCAGTCGCCATCGATGTCTGGTTTGCACCGCTTGCGACCTCCTGAACCGCTAGCGCCATTTGCTGCATAGCGGTGGCAACCCCTGCAGTTTCTTGTTGTTGGGCACTCATCCCCTCATAGGTTCTGCGTGCGTGATGATGTGCAGCGCCCGCTTTTTGTTGCAGCTCTTTGGCTGATTCACCAAATCGCCCCAATGCCGTACGCAAGCGTGATTTTATCGCGTGTTGCGCTAATTCAATTTCACCCATTGCATCGCATCGGCCGGTATAAATATAAGCGGCAAAAGGGTCATTGATAGTGTTCCGGGCGTCTTGTAGTGCCTGTGCAATTCGGTTTTGTTGCATTAATTGCGCAGTGCCGCCAGTGATCAGTGCGATAAAGGTAGTTGCAATAACGGAGGTGAATGATAGAGATGCAAATACACTAGTGGCGATGAGTAACAGTATCCAGCTTGTCAGCGCAACGAGGGTGCTACCGCCAAATTGTCCCCAAAATTTTTCCCAGGATGAGTAGGGCGGTTTGCCCCGGTTTAAGCGTTCATAGACACGTTCCGCACGGCGAACCAGATTGGGATCAGCTTTGGCGCGAACGGATTCATAGCCGTAGATCTGGCCTTTTTCCCTTAATGGAGTGATATAGGCATCGACCCAATAGTGGTCGCCGTTTTTGCAGCGGTTTTTCACCACCCCCATCCAGGGTTTGCCGGCTTTCAAGGCGGTCCAAAGCATCTCAAATGCGGCTGGCGGCATCTGCGGATGACGCAAAATGTTGTGCGGCTGGTTGAGCAATTCTTCGCGGCTGTAGCCGGAGATACGGCAAAAGGTTTCGTTACAAAATTCGATATCGCCACGTATATTGGAGGAAGAGACAATTTCCTCGTTAGTGGAAAGATGTACTTCCCTGCCGGTGATATGACCGTTGTTGCGCATGAGTGAATTCCTGATATAACGATAAAAACCTGACCTATCGTGCGACGTTTTTATCCAATTGCAAAAACTCACGAGTAGATCATCTGCCTTGACGTTTCAAGCCTAGTCTATAACTGGCGAATCTCTAGTTGCTCTATAGCCATTTAGACTTCAGGCGGCCTGGGTGCTTGTTGACTGGGGGCGGGAGAGTTTGTCGCAGCCGAGTTGCGATTCACGCAGAAATCGGGCGAGAGCGGTGCGCGTCTCTTCCTCCATATCGATAAACTCAACACTAATTTGCGTATGACGATAGGGACTGCGACCGATCCGGAAGGCACAGATACGCGCGCGACAGCGAATCTGTAATTCATCACTGATATCGACTTCGCACATGGGCAAGAGCGCGCCGTGTCGCAAGTAGGGGAGCATGTTGCCTGCAACGATCAAGCGCAGGCCGCCTGTGGAAATATCCTGCAGGGTGCCATAGCTTGGTTCCTGCCCCAGCGTACGAATTTTCACCGAGAGCGGTGATTGGTGGCCGATGATATAACGCGGGGAGCTGCGTCTGGGCATGTAGTAGACAAATTCGGGTAAGTTGATTGCAAAGCCCGAGGCATTATATGTGGAGCCCATAGCGACAATATGAGCACGAACGACAAGTTGCTCGCCATTGCGGTGATGGCGCAAAGTAATTTCGTCCCCAGCATCCAATATATGCTGCTGGGGGAAAAGATCATCAAGCCATAGCAAGCCGCGCTCAATATCAATTGCAAGGATCATGCTTTGATAAACGCGGCTGGCGCCTGTGATCTTTACCTCCAGCAATTGCCGTTGTTTTTGCAGCTCCCAAAGTGGGAGGTATTGGTCGGGAATATAATTCTCCGATAATACGTCCTCCTGCTCAGCAAGCGGATTTCTTGGTTTGGAGGTCTGGTGTGTCACAGAAGAGCGGAAACTTTTCTTAAACAGTTTATCGATAAACGACATTACTACCTCCTCGTGGCAAAAATTCTCCCCCAGCGCGAATTTCGGTGGGGTTTAATAGGGGTAAGAGCAAGCCCTATGCCAGATACTTGAGATGCCAGTTTGATAAGGTGTGCGGGCGGTACTTGCTGCTATTTCAACCAGTTAGCCTGCAATTCCTGAATTATAGACCGGCAAAGGCTTGCCGTGTTCCGGTGATTGATTTCAACTTGCGCGTAAAATCCGTACAATGCGCCGCTCGCCGACCCAGTGGCCGTTTGATCTACCTTCCCGTATGAGTTTTGAGTCCATGAAAGAGTTACACGAACGCAAAGATCGCCTTGAATTTAACAAGCTGCAAAAGCGTCTGCGCCGCTTGACCGGTTCAGCGATAGTCGATTACAACATGATCGAAGACGGCGACAAGGTGATGGTGTGCCTCTCGGGCGGGAAGGATTCATACACTATGCTGGATATCTTGATGAGCCTCCAAAAGACCGCGCCCATTTCGTTTGAGCTGGTGGCTGTCAATATGGACCAGAAACAGCCTGGTTTCCCTGAACATATCTTGCCTGCCTATTTGGAGCAGGTGGGTGTGCCTTACCATATTATCGAGCGCGATACCTACAGTATCGTCAAAGAAGTGATTCCGGAAGGTAAAACTACTTGCGGACTCTGTTCGCGTTTGCGCCGCGGTACACTTTACGGTTTTGCCGATGAGATAGGTGCGACCAAAATCGCGCTCGGCCATCACCGCGACGATATTATTGAAACCCTGTTTTTGAATATGTTTTTCGGTGGCAAATTAAAAGCTATGCCTCCCAAATTGTTGGCGGATGATAAACGCAATATTGTGATTCGCCCGCTGAGTTATTGCGCTGAAGAAGACATTGCGCACTTTGCCGCGTTGAAAGGTTTCCCGATTATTCCGTGCAATCTGTGTGGATCGCAGGAAAACTTGCAGCGTCAGGTAGTAAAAGACATGTTGCAGCAGTGGGAGCGTCAATTTCCTGGACGCACTGAAACTATTTTTTCTGCAATCCGCAATGCGCAGCCATCGCAATTGGCAGATTTGAATTTATTTGATTTTGTAAATCTTAAAATTAACAAAGATGCCGCCGTAGCCGAGGCCGACACAGATTCTTGCAGCATAGTGCCGCTGGCAAGCCGCATTGATACTGCGGTTCAGTATGTTGATGTGTTGGATATTCATTGAGAAAAGCTAGCTATATCCATCAAAAAAAGGCCTGATTGAAAAATCAGGCCTTTTCCATTATATGCCAAGAAAAATTAATTTTTTGCTGTGAGATAAATCGTTAATTCCTGACCCGGATGAATGTAGCTTTCATCTTTCACTTTATTCCAGTTCAAAATATCTTTTTTGGATACATCAAATTTGCTGGCAATTTTATGCAGTGTATCGCCACTTTTAATTTGGTAGGTAATTTTGTTATCTGCAGTTTGAGTAACAGTTTTATTGACCACTAATAATTTTTGTCCCGGCTTTAACTTTGCGTTGGCCGGTAATTCATTCCACTTCAGCAAATTTTTCACGCTGGTATCGTGTTTTCTGGCGATGGTCCAAAAGCTGTCTCCCGATTTGATGGTGTAGTAGGTGCCGGTATTTTTTTGATTGCGTTGGGCGATCTCTTGCTCAGCCTGAATTGCGTAGGGTGAACTCATCGGTGCCTGGCCTGGAATACTTAAACTTTGGCCAATTTTTAATTGCGATGATTTGAGATTATTAGCGGATTGAATTGCAGCAACACTGGTTCCAAAACGTTTGGCGATCGCACCGAGGGTATCACCGGATTTTACTTTGTAATCGCCAGCTACCTGCAGGGGAGCAATCTTGGGAAGTTTGTCGAGGTTCAGGGTAAATTGAGCGGCATCCGCAACGGGAACAAGGAGTTGGTGTGGGCCAGTAGGATCTGTAATCCATTTGTTGTAGCCCGCATTGAGATTGCGCAGTTCTTTGGGGTCAATCTCTGCCATGCGTGCCGCTTGGGCAAGATCAATTGGTGCGCTGACATTTACAGTGGTGAAATAGGGGTTATTGGAAATCTCACCCAACTCAAGATCATATTTTTCGGGGTCGGCTATTACCTTGGAGAGCGCAAGCAATTGCGGAACATAGGATTGGGTTTGTTGCGACAAAGGCAGCGACCAGAAATCTGTTCCTTTGCCCAGCTTGCGGTTTTTCTCAA
The DNA here is from genome assembly GCF_053579595.1 of Cellvibrio sp. Lineage (NCBI taxonomy): Bacteria > Pseudomonadati > Pseudomonadota > Gammaproteobacteria > Cellvibrionales > Cellvibrionaceae > Cellvibrio > Cellvibrio sp. The sequence continues at coordinate 9,114 of NZ_JBRFPI010000004.1, read as the reverse complement.
TTGCGCGGCGGATTGTGCCTTCGCCTGCGTTGTAAGCGGCGATAGTCAATAACCAATCGCCATTGAACATGGTATTGAGACGTTTAAGGTAGCGTACGGCGGCATCGGTGGAGGCAACTATGTCGCGGCGACCATCATACCAGTGGTTTTGCTTGAGCCCGAAATTGCGCCCGGTCTGCGGCATAAACTGCCAAACGCCAAGAGCCTTACTGGGTGATGAGGCAAAAGGGTCATAGGCACTTTCAACGATTGGAAGGAGCGCCAGTTCCATTGGTAATCCGTTTTCACGCAGTTCATTCGCAACATAATAGAGGTAGGGTTTGCTTTGTTCTGTTACCCGATCAAGGTAGCGCTGGTTGTTGGATAGCCAGCGCAGATTTTTATTGACCTTGGCATCACTAACTTCGGGAAAACTATACCCATCAGCAATTTCTTCCCAAAGATTGCCGTAATCACCGGTGTGTTCGCGGAGTTTTGCACCCAGTTCAGATTCTTCGGGTGGAGTGACGGGTTCTGCGGCGCTGGTGTCAACGATGGGTTCATCAGCTTTTTTCAAGGTGCTACAGCCGGCCAACGCAATAATCCAGGCAAAGCAAATGAGCAGCAGCGGGGAGCGGTTTTTATGGTTCATAGGGTCACTTGTCAGGGTTACTTTTCCGACCTATCGGGCTCGGAAAATCCGGTTGATTTTGGCCTTCTTTATTCTTGCGTCTTAGGATTTTCATCCTATTAATTCGCCAAATAACGGCTATTTAGTGATTACCTTCGCCCTCCCTGGGGCTGTGGATCTCGGATTCTAGGTGCAGGCGTCGCATGGGTCAACGCCTAATTCGGAATAAGGGCAGCCTGTCACAACCTTGCTGAGAGCTGATCGGGGCTTTGAATCTGGTGCTTATCCTGTTTAGTTTGGCCAAGTGTCTTTTCAATCAGATCAAGCGTCTTTTCAACTCGGCCAAGTGTCTTTGATTGAACGCAAAGCACCAAATACTTCAGCCGGTGTAATTAGTGTTTTATGCGTTTTGACTTCGGCGAAGATTTTGATGCCAGGTTGTTGACAGCGCAAAAAAGGATTTGTTCGTTTTTCCAGCAACATATTTGAGGGCAGGGTGATGCCATTTTGTGCGCGGATGTGTTTGACCTGCTCAAAGCGAGCGCCCAGTTCCTGATTATCGGGTTCTACAGCGATGGCAAATGCCAGATTGGCTTGGGTGTATTCGTGGGCGCAATAGATTTGAGTGTCGTCGGGCAATGCAGCAAGTTGTTGTAGCGAATCCCACATAATCTCCGCAGTGCCATCAAACCGCCGCCCGCAACCACCTGCGAAGAGTGCATCGCCACAAAATAATATTGGGTCAGGTATGTCGTCGGTTGAGGGGGCAAAATAGGCGATATGCTCCCAGGTGTGACCGGGCACCCCGATGATATTAAATGCGATTCCCTCTAACTCCAGTAAATCGCCATCGCCAACTTTGTGGGTGATTTGTGGGACCAGTTCTGAGTCGGGGCCGTAAACCGGTACTGGCCACCGCTCCACTAAGCCAGCAATACCTTGTGTGTGATCGCGATGGCGATGGGTGATAAGAATGGCAGCCAGCGCCAATTGGTGGCTGGTGAGGTGATCAATAACCGGAGTGGTATCACCCGGATCAACCACAAAGACATTCCTGGAATTAAGGCTTGGCCGAATCACCCAAAAATAATTGCTGTCGAGTGCGGGAATAGGGGTAATCGTTAGCACATTGGCGCCTCGCTAAAATGGTGCCGTTTATTCTACGCCTGTCTCCCGGGATGTTTTAACGCTAATTTGCGATGGGCTCTTGTGCTAGATTGTTGCGATCCTTATATAAACGCACTTGCAGTAAATGATGAGCGTAACAAATGCACCGAAAGTTGATCAAAGCACCGCATCGATTACTAATCCGTTTTTCCGCCATCTGGAAGAAACGTTTTGGTGTCTTGCCCATGCGGGAGTCTATTGTTGACTTGACCGGTTGGTTTGAATCTCCGCTTGGGCGTGCATTGCTTAAAGAAGAGCAGGAGGCTATTTCTGACGGTTTGCAATGCGTGTTTGGCTATCATTTGTTGCAACTGGGAATTAGTGGTCGTTTGGATTTGACAACCGAGAGCCGGATTTCCCACCGGTTTGTATTACATCCCCAACTTGAAGATCAGTTGTACAAGGATAACCAGCGCCTTGGCGCCTTGGCGGATTTTAATCGCTTGCCACTTGCCGCCGAATCTATAGACGCAGTATTGCTCCATCACAGCCTGGATTTCAGCCAAAGTCCCCATCACCTATTGCGCGAAGCCACGCGTATCATCATTCCCAAAGGGCATTTAATTGTGGTTGGATTTAATCCCTGGAGCCTGTGGGGATTGTGTGCAAGCCTTGCGCGCATAGTGAAATCCCAGCCGCGCTGGCGCTTCCAATATTTGCGTTTAGGGCGTTTGATGGACTGGTTGAAGCTGTTGGATATGGAGCCGATTGCGGTCTACCAAGGTTTTTTCCGGCCGCCGTTGCCGCAGGAAAATGCGATTAAACATTTGCATTGGCTGGAGTGCTGGGGTAAAAGGCTGCGCTTGCCTTGGGGTGGATTTTATATGGTGGTCGCGCGCAAAGATCATATCCCGCTGATCCCCATTAAACCTGCATGGCAACAATACCGCCCCTTGCGCGGTTTGGCGGTGACACGGATCCTCGGCCCCGCGCCCGGTTTGCGTTCGCACTTTCGTCTTTTGTCGCCACGATGAATACACCCGACTACAGGGTTACTTTTAAGACCTGACCTAAGGTTTAAGCACATGCGTCAAATCGTACTGGATACTGAAACTACCGGCCTGGAAACCTCCCAGGGGCACCGGATTATTGAAATCGGCTGCGTAGAGTTATTCAATCGCCGCCTCACGGGCCGCCACTACCATCAATATATAAAACCCGAGCGTGAAATAGATGCAGGCGCTCAGGCTGTGCATGGCATTAGCAACGCCATGCTGGAAGACAAACCGGTGTTTGCACGTATTGCCGATGAGTTTTTGCAGTTTATTGGCGATGCGGAATTGATCATTCATAACGCCGCGTTTGACATCGGCTTCCTCAATTACGAAATGAATATGTTGCGCCCGGGTTTTGGCAGCATCAGTGACCGCTGCCACGTCATAGATACCTTATTGATGGCACGCGCCAAACATCCGGGTCAGAAGAACAACCTCGATGCACTCTGCAAGCGCTACGGTGTTGATAACTCCCAGCGCGAGTTGCACGGCGCTTTGCTCGATGCCGAGATTCTGGCTGATGTCTATCTATTAATGACCGGCGGGCAGACAGCATTATCGCTCGGCGGTAACCAATCAAAGAATGAAGAGGGTGGCGACCAGAATGAGCTGCGCCGTCTGGCGCCCGGTCGCAAACCCTTACCCGTTATTATGGCCACTGAAGATGAGCTGGTATTACATGACCAAAAATTGGCGGTGATTGCCAAGAGTAGTGGCGACAATTGCGTATGGTTGCGCGAATAATTAAGGGAAAAACGCTCGTCTTAAACCCTAAGTAGAAAAAATGAACAAGTGAGAGATGTTTGGCAAACTCCCTGCCTTGCCCCGCTTATTTGCACGGTGGCGGTGAAATAACGCCGAACATGGTATAGAGTCAATGTGACTTGTATGTATTGCTTGGCTGGCACGCCCTGCGCGGCCACGCCCCTAACCCGTTAAGAGACAAACGCCAGGATGTTATTGTGAGCACAACAGAAACCTTAAATCTCGCCTCCCTCAAAATGGTTCAGGATGAATTGGTTGCCACCATTGAGCAATCGGCCATCCGCTTGGAGCAGTTTTCGCAGGATCGCAACAACGGCGAGTTACTGCAAAACTGTATTGATGGCATCAAGCAAATTCGCGGTATCCTCAGTTTGATCCAACTACGTGGAGTCGATTTGTTGGCCGAAGAGTTGGTGATCCACATTACCGATATCACCCTGGGTGAAGACGAAAAAACCGATGCGAAATTGGAATTGCTGACAGCGAGCTTTTTTATCCTGCCGCGCTATCTTGAATACTGCACGCAAACTGCGCGCAGTATGGCAATGCTGTTGATTCCCCATATCAATGAACTGCGTCTAGCCCGCAAAGTGGCGCCGCTGCCGGAAAGTTATTTTTATCCGTTGCCCTCAATAAAAGTGAACCGCAGTTTGGTTGCTGCGCAGCAATTGCCGGAAGATTTAAGTGTGTTGGTGCGTCGCTTGCGCCACATGTACCAAACCGGTTTATTAAACGTTCTTAAAAATGTGCAAACAAAAGCCTCGTTGGGCATGATGACCCGTGCACTGCAACGGTTGGAAGCTGCCGCTGCAGGCAGTGTGCTCAGCAACTTCTGGTGGTTGAGCAGCGCTACACTGGCAGCGCTGGCTGAAAAAAATATGCGCCTCACCAAGAGCCGCAAAATGTTGTTCAGTGCAATCGAGCGTGAAATAAAACGTTTTCAGTTTGAAGGTAAAGCGGTTCTCACTCGTGAGGTGGAGCCAGCGCTGCAAAAAGAATTGGTTTATTTATTGGCGCTCTCCCATTCTGAGCAGGAAATTTCCAAAACCGTTTTGTCTGCCTATGGGATGACTTCTCTAAGTTATACCGAGGCAGAACTTGCACGCGAAATGGAATTCCTCAATGGTCCCAGTGCCAACACCATTAGCTCTATGGTCGCCGTGTTAACCGATGAATTGCACAGCACCAAAAATATTCTTGAGCGCGCAGCTCAGGGCGGAGCTGAACTATTGAGCGAATCGCCGGAATTATTGGAAACCCTAAAAAAGGTGGCCGATATATTATCGATTGTGGGGCTGGTATCACCAAGCAATAGCCTTAAGCAAGAAATCGAAAAGATCGCTGTGTGGCAAGCCAATCACACCCCGGTTACACCCGATGAATTGTTGGTGGTCGCCGATACGTTGTTATATGTAGAAAGCACTATCGCCGGTTTGCACAACGCCAATCTTTCCGACGAAAAAGTTGCACAAATTAATGCGCTGTCGCGCGATGCAGCAATGGCGAATAATCAAATTGCTGAAGCTGAAAAAATTGTAATCGATGAGGCGGAAGCCGGTTTATCGATGGTCAAGCGTGCGCTTACCGCATTTGCAGAATCCAATTACGACAAAGGCCATATCCGCAACATCTCCGGAATTCTGGATTCAGTGCGCGGTGGTATGTTCTTGTTGGGGTTGTCGCGCGCGGCGAACGTACTGGCAGGTTGCATGCGCTTTGTCGATGAGGATTTGTTGGCTTCGGATCAGCATCCCGCGGTGCAGCATCTGTTAGAAACTTTTGCCGATGCGGTTATCAGCCTTGAATATTATCTCGATGCAATCAAGCTCGATAAAAATGCTGATACCAGCGTATTGCAAATCGCTGAAGAGAGTTTGCAGGCTCTGGGCTACAACGTCTAATTATGTCTTTTCGTTTTGATCCTGCTTCATTTGAATTTCACGCCTCAGCTATAGCGCCGGTTGTTTCCCGCAACCGGCGTTTTATCATGGTCGCGGCATCGCCTGTTTATCGCTGCGACCAGCTGCTGTGCGATACCTATGGTCATTTGTTGCTCGCCAATGAATCGCATCTGCAAGATGTTGGTTTAACTCTCGCAAGTGAGCACTATTTGGGTGTCCTCAACGGCGAGGATTTGTGGGTCAAGGTATTTGCTTCCGGTGTTCTGCCTGGGGAGTATCAGTGGCTCGGTTTGCGTTCGCAGCTAGAGATTTTATCGGCAAGTGAATTTCAGTTGGCGGGGCGCGCATTGCAGGTCGCGCAATGGTTTTATGATCATCGCTACTGCGGCCGTTGCGGGCAGGAAACCTTGCAGGATGATATCGACCGGGCCAAAGTCTGTAGTGCGTGCGAACTCCGTTTTTACCCGCGCATATCCCCTTGTATGATCGTACTGGTTACTCGCGGAGAAGAATTGTTGCTTGCACATCATCAACGCTCAACACGGGTGATGTATTCAACCCTGGCAGGATTTGTAGAGGCGGGGGAGAGTGTAGAGGAGTGTGTCCGCCGCGAAATTATGGAAGAGGTGGGCGTAACAGTCGGCAAGGTGGAGTATTTCCGCAGCCAACCCTGGCCATTCCCGAGCCAATTAATGCTAGGCTTTTTCGCTGAATATGAGGGGGGTGATATTCATATCGACCCTACGGAAATTGTGGATGCGAAATGGTTCCGTTACGATCAGTTGCCTCAGACGCCAGCACCCGCTAGTGTAGCGGGGCAATTAATCGCTCATCACATCGAGCGCTTGCGTCAAATCAACCCTCACCATAAACAATAACAAGCTGTTAACACAGGTAGGACATTTATGATTTTTACCTTACTGGCGATTCTTATTGGTCTTATTGCTGCCTATCTTGCTTATAAAGCGGTGAGCCTTCTCTGGAAAAACTCCTGGTTTGTCGGTTTTTGCCGCGGCATTTTCGGTTTGGCATTGCTGGCGGCCGGTACACTGGTGGCACTCACTGCTTACGATGTGTATAGCTACAAACAGGTCTTGCAAGAACAGGTGGTCGCTACCATTAACTTTGACAAGATCGAGGACCAGCATTACTTTGCCGTTCTTTCCGATAAAGATGGTAAAGAACAACGCGTTGAAATACGCGGTGATCAGTGGCAATTGGATGCACGTATTGTGAAGTGGAAAGGTTACCTCGCTACCTTTGGTCTCAAGCCCGCATTCAGGCTCGAACGTTTGAGTGGCCGCTATTACGATATCGAACAAGAAACCACTGCTAAACGCACCGCTTATACCGTGCATGACAGCTTGTACGGTGTTGATGTCTGGAGGATTTTTCATTCCAATCCTGAGTGGGTTCCGGTAGTTGATGCCGTTTATGGTTCAGCTACCTACTTGCCGATGAAAGATGGCGCTTTGTTTGAAGTCAGTCTTTCCAACACCGGTTTGGTGGCGCGCCCCATAAACGAGGTTGCGCGCGAAGCAGTGGCAGAATTTAATTAATTTTTATTTTAACCGATTCATTTCATCTTAAAGTTGTGCGGAGTTTAGCCTTTGGAATTTTTAACAGAGTATGGTTTGTTTCTCGCCAAGACGATCACCTTCGTTGCGGCCATTGTTGTCATAATCACAGTCGCGGTATCAATGGGTGGGCGCAACAAAAAGTCAGATAAAGGGCATATTGAAGTGACCAAACTCAATGAAAAGTTTGATCACCTGCGCGACTCTTTGCGTGATGCAATGTTGGATGACGAAGAGTACAAAGAGTTTGAAAAAGCGGAAAAGAAACGCTTAAAAGAAGAGAAAGCACAAAAGAAGAAAGCTGCCAAAGAAATGGCAAAAACCAAAACTGACGAAATCGCCAGTGAGGCCACAGAGACAGCGAAAAAACGTATTTTCGTATTGGATTTTTACGGCGATATCAAGGCCTCGGAAGTAGAATCACTGCGCGAAGAAATCAGCACTGTGCTAACACTCGCAAAACCCACCGATGAAGTGGTTGTGAAGGTGGAAAGCGGTGGTGGCATGGTGCATAGCTACGGTTTGGCCTCAAGCCAGTTGGCTCGCATCACCCACAAAAATATCCCGCTCACGGTATGTGTTGACAAGGTTGCTGCCAGCGGCGGTTATATGATGGCTTGCGTGGCCAACAAAATCGTTGCTGCGCCTTTTGCAATTCTGGGTTCTATCGGTGTAGTAGCGCAGTTGCCTAACTTCCATAAGCTGCTCAAGAAAAACGATATAGATTACGAAATGTTTACCGCCGGTGAGTACAAACGTACCGTGACCATGTTTGGTGAGAATACCGAGAAAGGTCGCGCAAAATTTGTAGAAGAACTGGAAGACACCCATGTTCTGTTTAAAGAATTTGTGAGTGAGCATCGCCCACAGGTTGATGTGGTGAAAGTCGCGACTGGCGAGGTATGGTTCGGTCGTCGTGCAATTGAAGTTAACTTGATTGATGAATTGCAGACCAGTGACGAGTATTTATTTGCTCAAGCTGAAAATGCAGATATTTATGAAGTGGAATTCACATACAAAAAATCCCTGCCTGAAAAATTGGGCTTTGCTGCGCAGGCTGCAGTGGATCGGTTATTAATGACCTGGTGGGAGCGGTTGAACATCAGCCGCTGGTTCTAACCAAAAATTTTATAACCATGAGCGGTGCCTGAGGGCACCGTTTTTGTTTGCATACCTTTTTGTTTGTATAAAAGTATTTGTCTGGATATGACGGGAGCAATCAATGATTTTTTCAACCACCAAACTCCAAATGCCCGCTCGCGACCAAGCCTTGAAGGGCAGGGAAGATGTTATGCGTGTTGATAATCAACATGCGGTAAAAAATGCGACTATCAAACCGCCGTTTCCCGATGGACATGAACAGATTGTATTTGGCTTGGGTTGTTTTTGGGGGGCGGAGCGCAAGTTTTGGCAGCAGCCGGGAGTTTATACAACGGCGGTGGGGTATGCAGCAGGTTATACGGCAAACCCAACCTATGAAGAGGTGTGGAGTGGTTTAACCGGGCAGAATGAAGTTGTATTAGTGGTCTTTGATCCCAAAGAAACCTCACTGGAAAAATTATTAAAGGTATTTTGGGAATCGCACAACCCGACCCAAGGGATGCGTCAGGGAAATGATCGCGGCACCCAGTATCGCTCGGGTATTTATTATTTCAATGATGTGCAGCGCGAATTGGCTGAACAGACAAAAGCGGCTTATCAGGCTGCCTTAAATGAAAAAAATATTGGTGAGATAACTACCGAAATTTTACCCTCCAGCGAATTTTATTACGCTGAAACCTATCATCAACAATACCTGCATAAAAATCCCGGTGGTTACTGCGGTTTGGGCGGTACAGGTGTTTGCTACGCTGACGATTTTTAATCGTGTTAAATATCATCGTCATACCCGCGAGCGCGGGTATCTATTACTGTTGAATAAATATTACATTGCCTCGTAGTAGGGGCCACTGCCACCCTGAGGCGGCACCCAGGTAATATTTTGTGTGGGATCTTTAATGTCACAGGCTTTACAGTGAATGCAATTGGCGGCATTGATTTGCAAGCGCGATGTATTATCTTTTTCGATAATTTCATAGACACCAGCCGGACAATAGCAC
>NZ_JBRFPI010000003.1:22029-38966 GCF_053579595.1 Cellvibrio sp. | reverse complement strand
ATTCTTTTTTAATAGGGGGATCATTGCTGAGAATGTTTTCGTTAAAATTTTTATGAATTGATACAGCTGCTGCTGGCGATTTCAGTGATTGCATTAATTTTTCTTTAAAAACACTAATTTCATCTTCCGATAAGATAAGTGTGATTTCTTCATCTTGATGCTGGGCGCTGCCGTATGTTTCTTGATGTTCAACCGGTGAATCCTGGGTTGGTGTGATGAATGCGCCATTGCCGGTTAGTGAGATATGTACATTTAATGCATCGCGAAAATCAGCGATAGATTGAAATCTGTCACAGGGTCGCAATTGCAGTGCTTTGTTTATTGATGACAAGAAGCTGTCACTGTAGTGCGGGTAATCATCAGTATTAAGCAGCTTCAGGGAGTCGCGCATCATTCTTGATACTGATGCAGTTGGGGCAGCGCCACTAATAGCAAAATATAGAACCGCTCCCAGTGCGTATATATCGGTCCAAGGGCCTTGCTCGTTGGCAGTATCTTCCGTGTATTGTTCAATTGGTGCATAACCGGGCTTTACTACAACGGTTAATGCGCTCTGCATACCTGCTATTACCCGTCTTGCAGAACCTAAATCTAAAAGTACCGGTTGGCCTGTGTCCTGTATCACAATATTATCGGGCGCGATATCACGATGATATACATTATTACTGTGAAGCAGTTCAATCGCGTCGAGCACAGGACCAAGAATACTTTTAAGCCACCGCTCTGAACAAACATTGCGAGATGTTTTTAAAATATTGCGTAGCGTTTTTCCGGAATAGTGAGGCATTACCATATAGGCGGTGCCATTGGCTTCCCAAAATCGCAGTATTTCAACGAGCGCAGGATGTTTGAATTGTGCTAATAATCTTGCTTCGTCAATAAAACCCTGCATACCGGCAGCAAAGGTTTGCTGATGGCGCACTGAACGCAAATTGATTTTTGATGATGCCAATCTGTTGGCAATTGCAGCAGGCATATACTCTTTAATCGCTACATTTCTTTGTAGCTGGGTGTCTTTAGCGGAATAAACTATTCCAAATCCACCTTCACCTATAATGCCGGTAACGACAAATTCTTTGAGTTTTGCGCCAATGGTTAGTGCTGATGCAGAGTGCGCTCCTGATTCAATAGGAGTGGACTTTTTTGTTTGTGGTGTAGCAGCTGTGCTGGCGTCCATGCGGTTTCCGCTAAAAGTGATGGGGTTGTTGGATATATGCAGGGGAGTAAGAGCACAAATTAATTTGCAATATGTGTTATTGCTTCCCTTTAATTTACAGGCTGCGATTCTATTTACAAATCAAATCTATCTTTGTGATCAAAATCTCTATTTTGGATTTGTGATGTAAAAAAATATCGCTATGATGGCGCCACTTTTCATGAATCACATTATTACTAATGTATTCATTACTTCCAGAAATAATTTTCTGCAACTATATGGATATAGATGTCATGTCGTACTCTCCGAGATTAATAATCAAGGTCATTACCTATAATGGCGCATCAATAAACAACAATTCCATGTTGTGTGAGTTTGGTGCTGGTGAGCAAATCACCCTTGGCCGCAGTGTTGGCAATCATTTAGTGCTTGATGATCCTTCTCGCTTGGTGTCTCGTGTTCAAGCGAGTCTTGCGTATAAAGATGAAGCATCGGCAATTATCAATAATATAAGCAGTTCTACTGGAATATTTATTGGTACAGCTGCGCTACAACCAGGTGCATCAGCAGTAATTAGCCTTTCAGATCACTTGATGATTGGCGCTTACATCTTAATGCTACAGCAAACCAAAATCTTATCTGTTGAAAAAGCTGTTAGTAATAGTAAGGTGGAGAATGCTGCTGGGTTTGCTAATGAAATAAACTTTATTCCTGCTGATTTTGATTTTTTTTCGAGTGAAGTCCCAATAGTGGTTAACGCATCGGAAGAGATGTTTGGTGAGCGGGACGACAATAGTCTATTGCACGATGAGTTGGATGCACCCAGTAATAATGCAAATTTTCTCTATCAAACTAAAGAAAATTCAAATGAAAAATTATTGCACGAGCAAAGCGAAGACCCCCTGGCATTATTGTCTGTTGGCGATGCAGGCAATTCTTCAGCGGCTTATGGTCTTGATGACGGCAACGAAATAGATTCTTTATTTATTGTTCCTCGTATTACAAAACAGGCTGAATCTACGCATCATTCTATTGATGTAATTGAATCAGTAGCCGATGTATTGGCTCCGGTCCAGCATCGCCCCAAGAGGGATTCACCCGTTAAGCGGCAATCATCCAGTATGGCGGGCATAAGTACTGTTTTATCCGATGCACATCGTCAGGCGCTTGCTCATGGACTGCAGATAGATGAAGGGAAATTACCTGAGTTTACGCCAGAATTTTTTGAACTGCTGGGCAGCACACTACTTCATTTGACGGCGGGTGCTGTCAATATGATGCATGAACGCGCTCATATTAAGCATGAAATGCGCGCTGATGTGACTATTATTGCCGCATCAGGTAATAATCCGTTGAAGTTCGCTCCCGATGCCCAATCTGCATTAATGCATTTGATTGGTGAGCGAGTGCCGGGATTTATGCATTCAGTAGAGGCTATTGATGATGCTTTTGATGACTTGTTAGCCCATCAAATTGGATTGATGTCGGGCGCCAGAGCGGCAGTTTACGATGTGGTAAAAAATTTCAGCCCTGAAAAAATTCACAAATATATGGTCAATAAAAATTTTGTGGATTCGATCTTGCCTATGTCTAAAAAATCCAAACTCTGGGAGCTTTATGAGGCCCATTACACCGAGGTGGCTGGTAATGCCAGGGAGGATTTTGAAGTGCGTTTCCAGCAGGCATTTTCACAGGCCTACGAGCAGGAAATTGATAGGATGTGCGAAGCCCGGGAGCGCACATGACGTCTTATCTCGCTACATCGGGCATGACAATAGAATTCGCGACCCTCTCTCGTCAAGGGGCGCGGGACTATAACGAAGATGCTTGCGGTTATTGGACATCAGAGCAGGGTGCCTGTTTTGTGGTGGCCGATGGAGCTGGTGGCCATGGTGGTGGTGATGTGGCATCGGAAACTGCTGTAAAAACATTTTTGATGGGTTTTTCAACCCAGCCTAGTATTGAGAAAAATCAAGTAGATCAGCTGCTGCATCAAGCTGATTCGGCAATCCGCTATGGCCAAACGCTGGCTAATCAATTAAAAAAAATGAGCACTACAGTTGCATGTCTCTTTTTTAATGATGATGCACGGTTGGCTCAGTGGATTCATTTAGGTGACACGCGAATCTATTTGATTAGGCGACGCACATGTACACTTTTGACAAAAGATCACAGCTTATTGCAGCGCTTTATTGATTCCCAAATGATGAGCGAGAATATTGCCCAAAACAGCGTCGCAAGAAATATTCTTTACGCCGCCTTGGGGACTGGTGAGGAAGTGTATTTTGAATCGCTTGACACACCCTTTCCGTTGCATGAGGGCGATGCATTTTTATTGTGTTCTGATGGCTTTTGGGAGGGTATGGATACTGAGGCCATGGTGGCCGCTTTGAGCCTTGCTGGTTCAGCTGAAGAGTGGCTGATAAGAATGGAACAATTAGTGTTGGATAGAAACTCCGCGACACAAGATAATTACAGCGCATTGGCTGTGTGGGTTGGTGGTCCAAACGATATAACACTCAGTTTAAATGCTAATGACATTTCCAAGCTAAGTATGGATATGATTTGATATGTCAATTGCAAATTTTGGTTTAGCTTCGTATGGCATTAGAAATATTTTTTTCCTCATGCCGGCTAAAAAAGTCATTTTATTCATATCTCTGCTTGGCCTGGTGTCCTGTATTGCCCCTGTAGCCAAGAAAAATAGTATCTCGCTAACGTTGGTCGCTTCCTCGGATTTAAATCCGGATATTAATGGTCGCGCCTCTCCACTCGCACTGACCATTTACCAACTGAAAAGCTCTTCATCATTTAAAAAAAATGACTATATGTCGCTAGTCGAACACAGTAAGTCAATATTAGGGCGGGATCTCATTGCGGTAAATACACTGACAATTCGTCCCGGTCAGACACTTGATATTGATTATCCAGTTAGTGAAGCTGAGGGCGCCTTTGGGATTGTGGCAGGTTATCGGGTTATTGATAGCAGTGGTTGGCAATTAGTCTATGAATATCCGCGCGTCAAAGCGGGGTTTTTACCCAAGCTAGGCGGAAAAATTTCTTCCTCATACAAGATATTGTTCGAAAAAAATAAAATTAAATTAGAACCTTTATCGCAAGAACATTAATGGGAGTTTTTGTTTTATGGATACCTATAAAAAGGTTGTTTGGTCTGAAGGGATGTTTTTGCGACCACAGCATTTTCAGCAGCAGGAGCGCTATTTGACCTTGATGCGTCATCAGCGGTCGCAGGCACCTGCACATTATTTCTGGGGATTTAGACGGCTGCAATTAGATGCAACATCGCTGGCACTTGGAATTGTTGCTATCCAGGATGCGGAAGGTATATTCCCGGATGGAACACCTTTTAGTTTTTCTTCCAACTACGATGCACCTGCACCATTGAGTGTGAAAGATGGGGTTGCCGAACAAATTATTTATCTAGCCTTACCTTTACAAACTAATCAAGCTGAAACCGTTTCATTTGACGCCCATGCGCAAAGCCTCGCCCGTTATTCAGTCAAAGATGCCATCATTGAGGATATTAATTCCGTAGGAGGTGAGGCGGCTGAATTACAGTTAGCCAAACCCCGATTGCACCTGCTGCTGCAAAGTGAGTTGACGGACTCCTGGGTTGCATTGGGTGTGATACGTGTTTTAGAAAAACGCAGTGATCGTCAACTAATATTGGATAATCACTATATTCCTGCATTGATCTCCAATTCCGCATCGAGTGTTTTAACATCCCTGGTTAATGAAGTGCTCGGTTTGGTAAAGCAGCGCGCTGATGTACTCAGCATGCGCATCAGCCAACCTGGCCGCGGTGGTGTTTCTGAGGTGGGCGAATTTTTGATGTTGCAATTGTTAAATCGCAATGAGCCGCAATTAATACATTTGTTGCAGAGCCAGGGCGCTACCCCTGAGGATGCCTATAAACTATTGATCGCCCTTTGTGGCGAGCTGGCAACCTTTGCCTCCGAAAACAAACGCAATAGCGATTTGCCTCTTTATTTTCATGATGAGGCAGAAAAATCTTTTACTCCGTTGATGCAAATACTCAGACGTTATTTATCTACTGTATTGGAACAAAATGCGGTTGAGATTCAACTTATAGAAAAGAATTACGGTGTGCGAATTGGCCAGGTAACTGATCGTGATCTATTTTCCTCCAGTCAATTTGTATTGGCAGTTCACGCCAGTATCCCTGCTGATTTGTTGAAGCAGAGTTTCCCCAAACAAATAAAAATTGGTTCCGTTGATAAAATCAGGGATTTAGTTAATTTGCAATTGCCGGGTATTTTATTGAATTCGTTGCCTATAGCACCACGTCAGATACCCTATCATACGGGCACACATTATTTTGAATTGGATACCAACTCCGATATGTGGAGTGCATTTAAGGCCTCGGGTACTATCGCTATGCATGTGGCAGGCGATTTCCCCGATTTACAAATGCAGTGCTGGGCAATACGTAGGTAATCTAACGTTTATAGGGAATTATTATGCTCGACATTGATTCATTTGGTGTAAATACCTCAAGAACCTTTGTGGTGCCAAATCCGGGCGGACGAGCCAAGGCTATAGCTGAGCCAGCTGCATCTAATTCGTTTTTTAACGAGTCCGATGAGGTTTTTTCTGGCAGCAATCCGATTCTGGCCGTTGCCAATCCAATCCTGAACATGATTTATCAGGTGCGTACCTTGGTGCACAATCCTGATCCTTCCCAGTTGCGTAATTATTTAATCGAAGAGATTAAAAAGTTTGAAGCCCGTGCAAAGGCAGAGGCTATATCGCCGGAACACATTTCTGCTGCCCGTTACTGTTTATGCACGGTCATCGATGAAACTGCCGCCCAGACACCTTGGGGTGGCGGTGGTGTTTGGCCGCGTTATAGTTTGCTGGTGACATTTCACAATGAAACCTGGGGCGGGGAAAAATTTTTCCAGATTCTTGCCAGAGTATCCCAAACACCAGCGCTTCACCGCGATCTTATCGAATTGATGTTCTTTTGTATTTCGCTTGGTTTTGAGGGTAGATACAAAGTGGTGCCCAACGGCCATTCACAACTGGAACTCTTGCGTCGACGTTTAGCGGAAATAATTGCCGATGTAAAAGGTGAAAAAGTAAAAACATTATCGCCCCATTGGATGGGGTTTGCAAAACCCCGTTCTGCCATATGGACCTTGCTGCCGGTGTGGGTGTCGATGCTTTTGTGTGTGATTGCCGGTGCGGTTTTGTTTGTCTCCTTTGCACTTAAGCTGTCGGATTATTCTGATTCAGTATTTTCCCAGGTTGTCGCATTGCCTATCCCTGAGGTCGTTGTGACATCACCTGAACCGGTATCAGCCGGGCAGATCTCGCTAATGCTTAAAGACGAAGTTGATAAGCATTTGGTGAGTGTTAAGGAGTCATCAGGTGTTGCTGTTGTTACCCTGATGGGGGATGGCTTATTTGAATCTGGCAGTGTCACTATTAATTCAAATTATCTTGCAGTAATTAAAAAAATAGCCGATGCCGTTCAGCGGTATGGCAAGAGCGCGGTTGTTTCCGGCCATACGGATAATGTGCCCATCCGTACTGCACGGTTTCCATCGAATTGGCATTTATCACTAGACCGTGCGCGCAGTGTCGCTAGTTATTTGCAATCTGCGATGGTAAACAATAGAGCAATTGACGTACAGGGTTTGGGAGATGCTGAACCTATCGCTACCAACAGCACTACCGAGGGGCGATCACTGAATCGTCGGGTTGAAGTAAAAATATTGCTGAGATCGGCAAAATACTAAAAGGAAATTGGACCTGTGATCCGTAAAATCATTTGTTTTTTAACCCAGCCAGCTCTGTGGAAGTTTGTTGCAATAGTCTTGCTTGCCTGTGCAATCTGGTTTGTCGGGCCGCTGTTTGCATTTGCAGAATGGCGACCATTGGAGGCAATAAGCCATCGTATTTTATTGATAACCTCATTGGTTATCTATTTCATCATCAAAAAAATATTTTCTGTGTGGCGTGTGCACAGAATGAACGATAAGTTTATTGACGCCTTGACTGGTAAAGGAATATCCAATTCTAATAATGCTCCAGCTCTTGATGAGCTTGGCCGAAACTTCGCCAGTGCTATGGGGCACTTAAAAAACTCTGCTGCTAATACCCGCCCCGGGTTGTTTGCAAGCCTTAGGAAAAAGTTTGTCTATCAATTTCCTTGGTATGTTTTTATTGGGGCGCCAGGTTCGGGCAAAACGACGGCATTAATCAATAGTGGTTTGCAGTTTCCCTTAGCTGGCGTTGTTGGGCACGAACCTCTAAAAGGTGTAGGCGGTACACGCAATTGTGATTGGTGGTTTACCGACGATGCTGTGTTTATTGATACCGCAGGACGTTATATAACGCATGAGAGCCATGCCGAATACGATAAGGATGAATGGCTTGGCTTTCTGGGTTTATTGAAAAAATTCAGGCCAAAGCAGCCATTAAATGGCGCAGTGTTAACTATTTCAATGAGTGATATTTTGGCTGGTAACGAGCAGTCGCGCGACAGGCATGCTGCTATTATCAAAGCGCGTTTGACTGAACTCGGCAAATCCCTGGGAATCAGCTTCCCTGTTTATATCCTGATTACCAAGGCCGATCTTCTCGGTGGTTTTAGTGATTATTTTTCCGGTCTATCCAAGGAGGAGCGGGAACAGGTATTGGGATTTACCTTTCCCCCCCAGCCCGATAATATTTCCCACTCTGCCAATGTAAATGACCTCATTCGCGCGGAGTTAGGGTTGATCGCCCGGCGTTTGTTTGATGGTATGCCCGATATTATGTTGCGTGAGACAGATTTGTCCCGGCGCGCGCACGCTTATGCTTTCCCCCAAAATTTTTCCAATTGTCTGCCGCTAATTGGCGATTTGGTTGATAACATTTTTTCCGGAAATGATTTTTCTGGTTCACAAGTGCGCGGTGTGTATTTTGCCAGCAGTACCCAAGAGGGCACACCGTTTGACCGGGTTTTAGGCGCGTTGGGGCGGCGCTTTGGTGTTAGCTCCAGTATCAATATTAATAAAAAAGGCATCGGTGGGCGCAGCTTTTTTTTAAAGGATTTGATAACCAAAGTTATCCTGCCCGAGGCGCATTTGGCGGGTAAAAATCGGCGCGAGGAAAAAAAGGAATTATGGTTTGGGCTTGGTGCGCACAGTCTTATATTAGGTGCATTTTTAGTGTTTTCTGCATTTTTGGTGGGGAGCTATTACAAGAACATTGATTATCTCAACAGTGTTGAATCAAAAAGCCGTTCTGCATCTGCCGCATTTTTAAGTTTATCAAATTCAGGTGTCACTGATTTTATTCATTATCTACCTGTACTTAATGAACTTTGCTGCCTAGCAGAAGGAAATGATTTTTCAGTTGACGAGCCACCTTTGCCAATGACCTTTGGTTTGTATCAAGGCTTAAAGCTCGATGCGGCAACGCAATATTCTTATGACCGTGCCTTGCGCAGTAAATTACTACCGGTAGTGGCGCAGCGTTTGGAGTGGTTAGTTGAAAGCTCATCGGAGCGCGATCTGGATTTCACTTATCAGTCGTTAAAAGCTTATTTGATGCTTAATCAGGTTGCCCATTTTGATGGGGCGCAGCTATTGGCCTTTGTTGAAGCTGATTTCAAACAAAGTTTCTCGCCGGAAATATCACGTGAACAGCAGACGGCAATGCTATTTCATTTGCGTAATTTGTTGAGTCAGCAATCACTGGTTTCTCCATTTGCGATGAATGATCATTTGGTGCAGGAGAAGCGGAGAACACTGAGCGGATTTTCATTTGCTGAACGTGCTTATCAAACAATTAAAGCCAGTCTATTGCAAAATAGTGCCGCTGATTTTTCCTTTTTGAGTGGTGGTGGAGCAAAAGGTAATTTTGTTTTTCAACGCAATAGCAGCAAGCCACTTAGTGATGGCATTCCGGGGTTGTTTACCCGTGCCGGCTATCGGGAGGTATTTTTACCGGCACTGGAACATAAATTGGCTGAAATTGTAGCTGAGGAGTCCTGGGTTTTAGATTCCTACTCGTCGTTTAATCCGGCGAATATTGATATGGTAAAACAGTCGGACGCTGAGCTTGCGGTAACTCGTTTATATCTGCAGGACTATGCCGCTCTTTGGGAAAACTATCTTGGCGATTTGCGCTTGGTTGAAACCCGCTCAATACCTGAGTCTATTGATGTGGCACGTATTTTATCGGCGGCTGATTCTCCGTTAATAAAATTGATCGATGCTGCAGCGCAAGAGTTAAGTTTAACCAAGCCTTTATCAGAACCGCCTGGTGCAATAGCGAATGAAGTTGCAAAGCGTGTGGTTGCTAAAGCCCCTGGGTTAGATCGCCCTATTGATGGTTTGTCTTCAACGATGGGATTGGATGACGCTTTGGAGGAGATAGTTGATGCGCGTTTTAAAGACTTGGTCGAATTTAGCTCTAGTCCCAATAAAGAAACCGAAAAAAATGCCGTGTTAAAGATGTTTAATGAAGTCTATTTGAATCTCTCCAATACCGATTTTTCCATTCGCAGCGGTGCAAGGGCATTAGACCAGCAGGACACTATTGCACAGATTCGCTCAGAGGCTGCCCGCTACCCGATTCCTGTGCGTACAATTTTGGAAGGAATCACCGACGAAGGCAAACGTCAGGCTGAGGGTGGCATCCGCGGTGCATTAAGTGCAGAGTTGGACAGTTCAGTAGGAGAGTTTTGCCGCGTCGCTATACGCGGTCGATATCCTTTTGATCGCACCTCGAAACGCGATGTCACTTTTGCCGACTTTTCAAAAATGTTTGCACCGGCAGGCATGATGGATAGCTTTTTTAATGAACATTTAAAACCTATCACCGATATGAGCAACCGTACCTGGAGCTTGCGCCAGTCGAATGCTGGACAATTACCTATTGAGTCTTTCCAGAATGCCGCAAAAATCCGCGATGTATTTTTTCCTGCCGGAGCACGTGTACCTGCATTGAATTTTGAATATAAAGTGTTAGAAATGGATGCGGCTATAAGCCAACTTTCGCTCGATTTTGATGGGCAGCTATCTCAGTATGCCCATGGTCCGCAAATTCCGCGTGCAGTTTCTTGGCCGGGTCCTTTGGGGAGTAATCAGATTCGGGTTGAATTAAGTGGAGCTGATAATAATCGTAAATCCTTAGTGGTAAATGGCCCTTGGGCATTAATGCGTTTGTTTGATTTGGGCGAGCGCCGTCGTTTACAGCCGGAAAAATTTATCACTACTTTATTTATTCATGGCTACAAAGTAGTGCTTGAGGTAACGGCTAGTAGTGTCAACAACCCGTTTTATTTGGCGGAGTTAAATAATTTCACATGCCCCGTGCGGCGCTAGTTAACATGAATGGCATTGCTTCTTCGCTGAGTTATGGTTTTTTTGGAAAAATTCCCAGCGCGGGGGACTTTGTCTCGCGCGATATTCCCCATCATTACTTGCGACATATTGATGATTGGTTTAGTGAGGGAATGTTTAGTTTATCGACTGAACAACAAGCCTGGTTAGATGTTTACTTGACTGCACCGGTATGGAATTTTGTTATTTTTCCCAAAGTGTGGGGAGATGAGTTTTTATACGGTGCGTTGATGCCGAGTGTCGATTCGGTAGGAAGGTATTTCCCTTTTATTACTTTTGCAAGAGGGACATCACGAACTGATGTTGATCCCGTTTTGGTTTCGTATTTACCTTCTTTGGCAAATGAGCTTCCAGTACTGTTGCAGGGGAATTTGCTACCGGATGATGTGTGTCATTTTCTTGCGGCTCATGTCATGGCTGAAATGTCTGTTTCAGATATTTTCACGGCACGTGATCCAGGTGAGCCTGATATCAATAAAAGCTATTGGTGGTATTCAACCCAGGAGCCAGGCGTGCATACCTCAATAGTCCATCAGGGAGCACCTGATCATACGTTATTTAAACAACTCTTCTTTGATTTTCCATCGCTGTTGCCCTAAAGCAACAACGACATAGCCGCTTCCATTTCTGCACTCAAATCTTCTGATTCAGCAATCTGCATTTCCGGGTCGAGGCCTAAGCGTTCGAAGGCTTTGACTTGGGTGCAATCTATTTTTGCCATGGGTGAATCGGTGCCGAGGTAGCTTTGCAGCATGGCGACGGTGACTATATCGCCGTAATCGGCTTTGGGGCTTTGACGGGCAAAATTGATGTGCTGGGTGGGGATATGCGCGAGTTCTTCGGGGAAGCCCCAGGTTTTTAAAATGAGGTCGCCGATAGGTGCGTGTAATTCGTCGATGACGGCATCTAGCGTGAAGCTGTCTTTGAGGAGTGCGGGGTGGTCTTCGGCGTAGGTGAGAATAGGCAATACACCGATTTTGTGGACGAGGCCGGCGAGTGTTGCCTGGTCTGGGCGCAAGCGTGTGTAGTGTTTGCACAATACGTGGCTGATGCCCGCGACTTCGCTGGAGCGACTCCAAACTTCGCGCATGCGCATATCGACAAGGTCAGACGTAGCTTGGAACATTTGTTCCATAGCGAGGCCGGTGGCGATATTGCAGGTGTACTGGATGCCGAGGCGCATTAGCGCGGTGCGTAGATCTTCTATGGCGCGGCTGGCGCGCAAGAGCGGGCTGTTGGCTACGCGGATTATGCGGGCGCTGAGTGCGGCGTCGCCACTGATGACTTGGTTCAGTTTATCGATGTCTGCATCTGGATCGTCGGCGACTTCCCGTACTTTTAATGCGACTTCGGGCAGGGTGGGGAGTACGAGTTGGTCATTGTTGATCGCGGTGATAATTTCGGTGCGAACTTTTTCAGCAATGGGGTTCATTAGTGATCCTATTACGGCGTTATTCATCGACAGCGTTAGTCAGTTACGGTGCTATTCAGTGGTTTCATCTGCTGTAGGTATAGCATAGGGAAGTGGTAGCTGTTTTAAAATTTCCGTGCTGGTTTCCAGTGTTACCTGATCCAATTGCTCATCTAGCAATGAGGCTAGAATTTCGATTCGGTTGTTAGCCGCGAAAGCTGCAGTAACCAAGTGCCCACAGGTATTGCGGGTTGTTGCGTTTATCAGTGCAGCGCCGGGCGTGGGGAGTTGATTGCCACTGAATTCAAAACGGTACATATGACGTTTTAGTTTGCCGCGATAATGCAGCCGCGCCACAATTTCCTGGCCGGTATAGCAGCCTTTGCGGAAGTTAATACCGTTGATCAATTGGTAATTGATCTCCTGGGGGGTAAACAGCTCGATGGTTTCGGGATAAATATCGGCAACACCAGCACGAATATTCAGCAGCTCCCAATCATTCACGTTTCCGTCAATCGTGAGGCCATCCAGTTGCTGTTCAAATGCTGTTGTATCTGCAGGCTTTATCCAGCATTCAAAACGATCCTGCGCTAGTTGAATCAGGAAATTGCCGTCTTTTTCTGCCCAGCCATCGTTATCGGTTGGCAGTGTAGTAAAAATGGTTTTGGCTGCGTGTTGTGCGTTATCGCCAGATAGGCCATACACGCTGTAGCCGCTGTCATCGTGCAATTTCGCTTTGGAGAAGACGATATATTTGCCGAGCGAGCTCTTGGCTTTGTCCAGCATGGGTGCGGGTATGCGCAGGGCGATAGTCTCTGCATCGAGTTGCAGCGCGCGGAAGCTGAGCAGTATTCGCCCTTTGGGATTGCACTGCGCGCCTATGCGCGTGACGGGGGCACTTAGTTCGCGCAAGTCACAGGTGACCTGGCCTTGGAGAAACTTACTGGCATCCGGCCCTTTGACCAGAAGCAGTCGTGTTTGATGAAGTCTTACCAGTTGGGTTGTCTGGTTGGCTGTGGGTTTATCCTGGGTCATAACTACCAATACCGCTACTGTAGGAGAATCTTGGTGTTGCTATAAAAGTGGCAAAATCAGATTGCATCATACCGTTTTTTGGCAATCTGCTCATTGGCAGTTATTCCGATCTGGACTATATATAGCCAATGCAGAATTCCAGACTTCGCCAAAGTGGTTTCTATAAACTTTTTCTCTGCTGCCTTATTACTGTGGCAGTGATGTATGCCTACGAGTTGTTGCCAGCGAAAAAAATGCTGGTCGTCCCCTCCGCCAATATTCCCCATTACATCTATGCCGATATGAATTCGGCAGGAGAGCCTATGGTGTATTGGACCGATTTTGACGGCCTCGCCTGGGAGTGCAATATCGAGAATGATGGCAAGGCCCACGGCTGCGGGTTTAATGTGTATCTCGGTGGAGGGCAAGGTTCCCAGGGAATCAATCTGAGCAGCTATAAAACGATCAATATTGATCTGGATTATGTTGGCAGTGACCAGCGCTTGCGATTTTATCTACGCAATTATGAACCTGGATTTTCTGATATCAACGATATGCAGACGTCCAAGTTTAATAATGTGCATGTGCCGATCAACTACGTTAATGAGAGTTTGGTGCTGAGTTTATCGGAGTTCTCAGTGGCTGAATGGTGGGTCACCCAATACAAGGCACCACGTGAACATTCATTGCCACGTTTTGACCACGTTATTGCATTTGGAATTGATGTCAGCTATCCCGGTCCGGTTGGTAAGCATGGTTTTAAGCTCAACAAGCTTGAGTTTGTTGGTGAATGGGTGTCGCGTGAGGATTGGTATTTGGGGATATTGGTATTTTGGTTAAGTGCCATTATGTTCGTGGGGGGGATCAGTCTGGCGAAGCTCACTAAAGAAATTCGCCTTGAACATCAGCGCCTTGAGCGGTTGGCAAATCAGAATTCACTGCTCGCGCAGGAGACAGACAAATACAAAAAGCTGTCGATGGTTGACCCGCTAACGGGCTTGTTGAATCGTCAGGGACTTTCTGAATATATCGAACAATATTTTCCAATGGATAGCGCACGCTTGGTGTCTATGGTGATAGTGGATATTGATCATTTTAAAAAAATTAATGATTCATTAGGGCACGATGGTGGCGATTTGGTGCTCAAGCGAGTGACAGAATTAATTAAATCCCATACGCGCCAAAGTGATCAGGTTGCGCGCTGGGGAGGTGAAGAATTCGTGCTGGTATTGCCTGATACACATTCGGAGGGTGCATTTGCTATCGCCGAGAAAATGCGCGCCTTAATCGCGACCGCCAGCTTTGACCAATTCCCGGAATTGCACGTGACCATTAGCTTGGGGGTCGGCACCAGCGACGGTAAAATTCCCTTTCATCAACTATTCCGTTGCGTAGATACTGCACTTTACCAAGCCAAAGCACAGGGGCGGAACAGGGTGATCAAAGCAAGCGTTTAGTCAGTGGCTCGTTTATAATGCCGTTCCCGTCGCGTGATCAATATAGGTAGTGTTGTGGATATTAATCGTTTGTTTTGGGGTAGCCGGCGCGGAATGCTGGAACTGGATTTGGTGTTGATGCCGTTTCTGGAAAATGTCTACCCGAACCTGGAGCAGGCTGACAAAGAGCGTTACTGGTTATTATTGGAAGAGCAGGATCAGGATTTGTTTGCCTGGTTTATGCGCAGGACTGATCCTGCTAACCCTGAGCTACAACGGATTGTGGATATTATTCGTGCAAACACCGGCCTTCAAAAAAGCAGTTGATACTGACGTTGTAGCTGCTGAACCATCTGTTTTGAAACCGCTGCCCCCGTTAGCGGCGGTTAGGATCAATCACTCCCGTATGGGTTTTCTGTTGTATCGCTGCAGCTATGCTGCGCTCGCGTTGAGCCTGCTCCTGACGTTTTATTTTTACATTATCGATCAACCGGTTTGGTTGCTGTGGCTGGCGCTTTGTTGGGGCGGTTTATGGTTTGTCTATCGGCGGGAAAGCAAAAATTGCGTAACGGGCGCGCTCAGCTATTCCGGCGATCATTGGCTGCTTGAGCAAGAGGGCTGCCCCTGCCAGCTGGAGCTGGCGGGGGAGGTGCTGTGTTGGTCATGGCTGATTATCTTGCCGCTGCGCAACCCGGAGAGTAGCAAAACGCGACGAGTATTAATTTTTGGCGACGCACTAGACAAAAATGATAACGCCCGCCTGCGTCGTTGGTTGCGCGCTTGTTTGACGCCGAAAGCCTGATCTTTATTAAATTTCCTTGCTCACAATCACATCCTGCCCGGCAAAATTCGTCGGTACCAAAATGGTATCGCGTGCGATTGGTGATTTCTCCGGATAATCGGGCGAGAAGTGCAGGCCGCGGCTTTCTTTGCGCTCGTGTGCTGAGCGGATAATTAACTCGGCAACAATCGCCAAATTGCGCAGCTCGATCAAATCGCTGCTGATCTTGTAGTTGCTGTAGTATTCGGCGATTTCTTTTTGCAGTAACTTGATGCGATGTGTCGCGCGCTCCAGACGTTTATGGGTGCGCACAATGCCTACGTAGTCCCACATAAAACGGCGCAACTCGTCCCAGTTGTGTGAAATCACAACGTCTTCATCCGAATCCCTCACACGCGATTCATCCCACTGCGCCGACAATTCCGGCGTGTGGATATTGTTGAGTTTCGCCAAAATATGCTCCGCTGCCGATTGCGCGTAAACGATGCATTCGAGCAATGAGTTACTTGCCATGCGGTTGGCGCCGTGCAGACCGGTGAATGATGTTTCGCCAATCGCGTAGAGATGCTGCAAATCGGTTTGCCCATTTTTATCCACAACAACGCCGCCGCAGGTGTAATGCGCAGCAGGAACTACCGGAATGGCTTCTTTTGTTATATCGATTCCAAATTCCAAGCAGCGCGCTTTTACTGTAGGGAAGTGCTCGCTAATAAACTCTTCGGATTTATGGCTGATATCCAAATAAACACAATCGCAACCGAGACGTTTAATTTCATGGTCGATGGCGCGGGCAACGATATCGCGCGGTGCCAACTCTTCCCGCTCATCAAAACGCGGCATAAAACGTTCGCCACTCGGCAAGCGCAAATAAGCACCTTCGCCACGCAGGGCTTCCGTAATCAAAAAGTTTTTCGCGCGCGGGTGATATAAACAGGTGGGATGGAATTGATTGAATTCCATATTGGCTACGCGGCAACCGGCGCGCCATGCCATAGCGATACCATCTCCGCTGGCGCTGTCGGGGTTACTGCTGTAAAGGTACACCTTGCTCGCACCTCCCGTAGCCAGCACCACGACCTTGGCTTGGAACACATGCACGGCATCGTGCTTGCTGTCCAACACATAAGCACCCGTGCAGCGCAGCTTGCGTGAGTCCGCGTCTGCCTGGGAAATTAAGTTCACGGCGACATGGTGTTCAAAAATATCGATATTGCCCTGCTGCTGGACTTGTTCAATCAGCGTTGAATGTACCGCTTGGCCGGTGGCGTCTGCGCTGTGGATGATGCGCCTGTGGCTGTGACCACCTTCTTTGGTGAGATGGTAATCGCCATTGCTATTTTCTTTGGTGAAGTTGACGCCTTGGGTGATAAGCCACTGGATTGCATCTTTACTGCGCTCCACGGTGAAGCGCACAGCGTCTTCATGGCAGAGTCCGGCGCCGGCAATCAACGTATCCGCAACATGGGCATCAATAGAGTCCTGGTCATCCAATACGGCTGCTATTCCGCCCTGTGCAAACCAGGTAGAGCCTTGGTTGATTTCATTTTTACTGAGCACGGCAACTCGCGCCTGTTGGGCTAGACTTAGCGCCAGAGTGAGGCCAGCTGCGCCAGAGCCAATAACCAGAACATCGTATTGATAGTGTTTTTTCATGCAAATAGAACCCGGTTCGTACGAGGGGGCGCCGTGAGGTAAGAGGGCGACAATGGGCGCAGTATATCAAGCCCGCGTTGGTTTATACGAAGTAAACAGCCAT
>NZ_JBRFPI010000003.1:0-21929 GCF_053579595.1 Cellvibrio sp. | reverse complement strand
AACCATTAGGTTGAGGCGCTTGGGGGTTAAAGAATGACAGCGCAACTAGCGCCTGATGTTGATCAGCAACTGGTCGAGCGAGTTCAAAAAGGCGATAAACGCGCGTTTGATTTGCTAGTGATTAAGTACCAACACAAAGTGTTGGCAGTGATTAGCCGTTTTATTCGCGATCACGCCGAAGCTCAGGATGTGGCTCAAGAAGCCTTTATTAAAGCGTATCGCGCGCTGCCCAATTTCCGTGGAGACAGTGCGTTCTATACCTGGATTTACCGTATTGCCATTAATACTGCCAAAAACCACATAGTAGCTCGTAACCGTCGTCCACCGACCAGCGATGTGGAGATCGAAGATGCTGAGTTCTTCGATGGCAATGACGGCATGCATGAATTGAATACGCCTGAACACAATATATTGTGTGAAGAATTGCAGGATACGATAGCGCAAGCGTTTCAGGATTTGCCCGATGATCTGCGTACCGCGGTAACTTTGCGCGAGATTGATGGCCTGAGCTATGAAGAGATCGCCGAGGTGATGGAATGCCCGGTTGGCACTGTGCGTTCGCGTATTTTTCGTGCCCGTGAAGCGATTGATAAACGTATCAAGCCGTTGATAGAGGATTAGTGTATCTGGGGGCGACCAGATTGGTTGCGGAGAAATTGCAACCCTCTTGAAAAACTTGCACAATTTTTTGTAATTTCATGAACCAATTGGCTAACGTCTAGTCATAGAAAGCAGCTGGGCCAGAGTAGTTAAGCATTCAGGCTTCTGGCCCCACAAACGCATCTTATTAATAATAGTTTTTGTACTCTAGCGAGCACTTTTAAACGAGGCACCAGCGAGAATGACAGAGCAAATCCAACCACCAGTGCTTGCCGAATCCCTGTCAGCACTTATGGATAACCAGGCGTCTGAGTTGGAAATCCAACGTCTGCTCAAAGCACTTGATGCAGATCCCGAACTCAAATCCACTTGGTCCCGCTATCAAATCGCCAGCGCTGGCCTCAAAAAGGACCTGCCGGTGATGGCATCCAGTAATTTTGCTGCGCGTATTAGTGCTGCAATTGATGCTGAAGAGACCTACTCACTTCAATTGCCAGCTGCTGCGCAAACAGTTGTCAATCAAACTCCGGTTGGCAATGTGGTCGCTATGCCACTGCGCTGGTGGCAGCAAGCTGGTCGCGTTGCTGTAGCCGCATCGGTTGCAGGTGCCTTGATTGTCGGGGTGCAACAGTATCAAGCAGTTGCGCCGCAATCGGCGGAATTTGCCGCTAACACCCCTGTTAGCGCTCCTGCTGCAGTGAATAATGAAACCAAGGCGGCGAACTTACCTTCCGGTATCAATGCTCCCGCGCTGTCGGCGCGTACAGTCGCAGTACAAAGTGGTTATGAATCGCGCCCGCAAGAGAATCGCCGGGTTATGTTTGTGCCGCGTCAGCAAGCGGCGCCCATCTACAACGAAGATGTCAGCATTTACGTGAACCAGCTGATTCAGGAGCATACTGACAATGCCTCGATCAACAGTGGCCAGGGTATGTTGCCTTATACCCGCGTTATTCTGACTGAGGAGGAATAGCTTCTCCAATCCGTTGCATTAACAGGTGGAGCAGTTATGCTGCTCCCTTGATCCACTCTCCCACGAGTTCAGAATGTTAACTCTCTTTTCTATACGCAACCTTTTACTCATCTCCCCCTTGTTGTTATCTCCTAATCTGTACGCCCAGGATTCAAACTCATCTGCTCCTGAGGTTTCGTCGCAGGTTTCTGCTGGTGTTAACCAATCACCTGAAGTAGCCAGATTGTTACAAAAAATGGCGAGTGTCCCCCATACCCTGAACTACCAGGGGTCATTCACTTACCAGCACAAAGACAACCCATCACTACAAAGTTTCCGGATTATGCATTGGGTAGAGAATGGGGTAGAGCATGAGCGCTTGCAGCACTTGAATGGTACCGAGCGCGAGTTTGTGCGCTCGGGTAAGGCGATAGGTTGTGAATCCTTGGGCGATCAATTATTACAGGGCAAGATAAGCCAGCTCGGCGCTAATCTTGCGCGTATGGATGAGTTATATCGCTTTGAAATTCGCGGCCCAGAGCGTGTCGCCGGGCGCGAGGCCACGGCACTTCTTGCACTGCCGCTGGATGCTTACCGCCACAGTTCGTTGTTGACGATTGATAACGAGACCGGCTTGGTCCTTAAATCCTGGTTGGTCGATGAATCGGCGCGGCCGCTTGAGCGCTATCAATTTATTGATCTCGATCTCAGTCCGGATTTGGAGAGTATCCAACAACAGCCGGCGGCTAAATTACAGCGATCGGCGACCTCCAAACTCAGCGAGTGTAATCCGTCCGAGTTAAAACAATCCGAGCATTGGCGCTTGGCGTGGGTGCCACCCGGGTTTGCGTTTGTCGGCCAGCGTCAGGTGCGTAACCAGATTGATATGTTGATGTATACCGATGGCTTGACGACATTTTCTGTTTTTATCGAAGCATCGACCGGTGCGATACCTGAGGGAGTTGCGTCGCGAGGTGCAACCCTGGCGGTAATGGATTCCCTGAGCTATCAGGGCAAGAGTTACCGGATAACCGTCGTGGGCGAAATACCTGTCGTCACCGCTCAAAAAATTGCGCAGAATATAGGGGGGATTTAATCCTCCCTTTTTCATTCCAGGTAGGTCACACAGGTAAGGCGCATGATTCTCGAAACCGGCCGCATAATGGCCATAGAAACCGACGGTGTCTGGGTGGAGACCATCCGGAAATCCGCCTGCGGTTCCTGTAAGGCCGAAAAAGGGTGCGGGCAAAGCCTTATCAATAAATGGGATGGACACACCGCGTATATTTGGGTGCTACTGGAGGGGCGTAATCCGGCCGATTATCAATTGGGTGATGAAATCCAGATAGGTATTCCCGAGGAAGTTATCGCAAAAGGTGCGCTGCTGGTTTATATGGTGCCGCTAATAACGCTGTTGCTTGCCACCGTATTTGCCCATCTCCAATTTGCCCATGAGGGCATTACTACACTCAGTGGTTTCGTTGGTTTATTGTTGGGTGGCTTGATTGTGCGCTGGCATTCCTGGCGTAACCGCTTAAATAGCGATCTGCAACCCGTATTGGTTGATGGACGAAAACCCCTGCATTTTTACCAAGCCGCAGAGCAGCATTAGTATGTTGCGGGTGAACGCCTCGGTTGTTATTCCCCTGAGTGAAATTGAATGCAGCGCTATGCGTGCTCAGGGTGCGGGCGGGCAAAATGTCAACAAGGTGTCGAGTGCGATACATTTGCGTTTTGATATCCCTAATTCATCGTTGAGTGAGTTTTGCAAAGCGCGTTTGTTGGCGCTGGGCGATAAACGCATAACCAACGAAGGTGTGTTGGTTATTAAAGCCCAGCGTTTCCGTACGCAAGAACAAAACCGTGAAGATGCTCTGGCGCGTCTGCAGGAAATCATTCTTGACGCAATAAAAATTGAAAAAGTGCGCCGTGCTACCAAGCCGACTTTCTCATCCAAGCAGCGCCGCATGGATGTTAAAACTCAGCGCGGCTCCATTAAATCTGCCCGGCAAAAAGTGTCGTTTGATTAATCTCTACCGCATAATTGTTTTATTTCGCTAACAATCCGTTTAGTTGTGTCTCTCCCGCGATAGTTTCCCGCCATAATTGCTGCTGCAAATCACTGATATCGTCACTGCCACCGTTCATTAACCAATTGACTAGTGCTTTGGCAACATCCGGGTAATGGCGCGGTTGGGTGGGTGGTTTAAGTGGCAGCCAACGGCTCAAGGTGGCGATATCAAAATGCTCCGCCGCATTGCCGTAGCCGAGTTGCTCCAGTGCGATGGCATTGGATTTTTGTTCAACTTGTCCGGCAACTGGCTGCACTAATAATTTTTTCCCCAGATGAATCGCTTCGCTCGGCAACTCAAAGCCTGCACTGCAAATCACGCCTTCGCAGCGATGCAGGTCTATCTGAAAACCTTCCCGTGAAAACGGGCGGACATGGATGTGACCTTCATCGTAGGCGGCAGGAACGGATTGATAGATAAAAAAATCATAATCCGGAAATTCGCGCAGCTGAGGCACTATATCGTCCAAGCCCGCAAATGGAAGATAAACTAAATAATGTTTGGGGGTGGAAACGTTGGGGTAGTGCGATGGCTCTACTAGCGGCGGAAGAATCGGCTGATTGAAATCATGCCAGTGCAAACCAATAGGTTGCGTCACTGGTGCAAAATTATGCATAAACCAATCGACAAATACATTGTTGCCGACCTTGGGGATATCGTAAAAAAAGGCATTCTGGTGTGAGATACCGATAACTTTTTTCCCTGCGCGTTTGGCCGCCCAGGCCGACACAGGTTCAAAATCATTGATGATAAAGTCGTAACCCTCGACATCCACTTTTTTGGTGTCTTGATACAGCTGGGCAATATTGGAAGTGAAGAGTGTTTTTACGAACTGGACTTTGCCGTTTTGGGTAGCGAAGGTAAGCCCTCGGTAGGATTGGAAATCACCAAAGGCTTCCATATCAAAAAATTTATCGCGCTCCCGACCGGAGAAAACCCAATCAACCTGTGCACCAACATCGGCAAAGGCTTTGGCCATAATGCGCGCACGCGTAGTGTGGCCATTGCCCGTGCCTTGAACCCCATACAATATTTTCATGCGCTCTCACTTGGTAATCAATGCCAATCAGGATTGGCGGTTCATAAGTCGCTGCGCTGTTAATAATTAGTGTAGTGAAACAATTAACGAATGCAGGTAAATTCCCCAAAATGCACAGGCGCTACCGAGCAGTGCACCTGCTACCAGATCAGTCGGGTAGTGCACGCCGAGCAGCACGCGGCTCATGCCAATCGCACAGGCCCAGATAAAACAGGGAATGGCAAAAAGTGGATAAAAATTAAAAATCAGGCAGGCAAATAAAAATGCAGCAGCAGTATGTCCCGAGGGAAAACTGAATTGATCCGAGGGAGTGATCCACGCCTGATAAGTGGTAATTTTTGCTGCAGGGCGATCGCGCTTGATCAGGTTTTTCAAGAGCAGATATAAGCTGACATCAAATACGTAGGCGATAATTCCCGCCCAGAAAAAATGCGCACCGGCGACGGGTTCAAGTGCGAGCAAACCCAGTGCGACAATTAAATAAAGAGGGCCGTCTCCTGTCTGGGAAACAAATCTGACAGAGCGACGATACTGGAAGCCTTTGGTTACATGTACCCACAAAAATGCGAGAGTATCCAAGTGGTGGACGCGCTGTAAAAAAGTATTCATGATTCACCGCCTTTTTAACTAGTTGCAGATGAAATCGCGCGAACAGGATAAATTACGTCCGCGTCCATCTATTAGTAACATTGCTGTGTGACTATTGTGTGAATGTGTAATTAACCTGAGATGACAATGAGCGGAGACAGTGAATGAGCAAACCAGGTAAAACCGGTGTTCCACGTATAATTGATGCGTTTGGTTATTCAATGAAGGGGTTTGCCGCGGTATGGAAATATGAGGCGGCATTCCGGCAAGAGGTGGGACTGGCGATCATTCTGATTCCGGCGGCCTTCTGGCTTTCACAAACTCCAGTCGAACTTATTTTGTTGATTGCGAGTGTCTTCTGGGTATTGATGGCGGAGTTGGCCAACTCATCCGTTGAAGCGGTGGTGGACCGCACCGGCTCCGAGCGCCATGAGCTTTCCGGGCGCGCGAAAGATATAGGTTCGGCGTTGGTGTTAGTCAGTTTGGTATTGTTGGCGATTGTGTGGGGAATCATCGCCTTCAACCGGTTTAGCTGATTGCTACAATAACGATCATTTTTAGAGCCCCGGCCCTAAAGGCCGGGGCTTTTTGTTTTTGCATTGCTGAAAAGTTTTCTTTTAATGAATCTGCGATGGGTTGATTGCAGTGCCCTCCGGTTTAGGGTAAATTACACAAATCGGTTAATTATCATATTTATATGTCATTGAAACTAGCATAAGAAAAACTATGAACGAAGAATTTTCAGTTAATGAACATCCGCATCGCCGCTACAACCCTCTTTTGGGAGAATGGCTGCTAATTTCCCCGCATCGCACCAAGCGCCCCTGGCAGGGGCAGCAAGAGCAAAATCAATGGCCAAACAGCACGGCGTATGATCCTTCTTGCTATCTGTGTGCCGGTAATCATCGCGCTGGGGGGGAAGTGAATCCGCCCTACAAAACGACGTTTGTCTTCACCAATGACTTTGCGGCGTTGATGCCGCAAGTTCCAGCAGCACCGGTTTCCAGTGATTCGCTGTTCCAAATCCAAGCCGAACACGGCACCAGCAGGGTGATTTGCTTTTCTGCCGATCACAGTAAAACCCTGCCGTTGTTGAGCGATGAAGAGATCAGTGCAGTCATCAGCACCTGGATGAGCGAGGCGGCTGATCTGGGTAAAGACTACGCCAGCGTGCAGATTTTTGAGAACAAAGGCGCGGTGATGGGCTGCTCCAATCCCCATCCCCATGGCCAGATTTGGGCGCAATCGCAACTGCCAACACTAGTCAATAAAGAGGATGAGCAGCAGCGCCGTTATCACAATCAACATTCGATTCGTTTATTGCTGGACTATGCGCAGAAAGAGTCTCCGGCTGGTGAGCGGGTGGTGGTTGAGAATGAACATTGGTTGGTGGTGGTACCCTTTTGGGCTGCCTGGCCTTATGAAACCCTGTTGCTGCCCAAGCAAAAAGTGGCGCGCATTACAGAGCTAAGTCCTGCACAACAGCTGAGTCTTGGCGCGATACTGCGCGATATCACCGCCCGTTACGACAACCTGTTTGAGTGCTCATTCCCCTATTCAATGGGTTGGCATGGTGCACCTTTTGCGACGGGTGATATGGCTGACGACACCGCACACTGGCAGTTGCACGCCCATTTTTATCCCCCGTTATTGCGCAGTGCGAGCGTGCGCAAATTTATGGTGGGCTACGAGATGTTGGCTGAGCCCCAGCGTGATTTATCCCCCGAGCAAGCGGCTGAACGTTTGCGTCAACAAAGCCCTGTTCATTTTCGATTGAGGTAAGACGAGCGTGAAGACTCTCTCTAATGCTCGTGTGAGCGAATTATTTGAAAGTTATTTCGGTACCGCGCCGATTGCTACGGTCAAAGCGCCCGGCCGTGTCAACCTGATTGGCGAGCACACCGATTACAACGGCGGTTTTGTGTTGCCCGCAGCAATCAACTATCACACCTATATTGCCTTTGCACCGCGCGATGACCGCCAGCTGCGTTTGGTGGCTTACAACTTTGACAATGAATCTGTCGTTGTTGATCTGGATGCAGTCCAGATGCATGAGACTAATGCGTCCTGGAGCAACTACGTGCGCGGTGTGGTGCAGGAGATGCGCAAGCAAGGGTTTACCCTGTCGGGTGGCGATTTGTATATCGCTGGCGACCTTCATTCCGGTGCGGGTTTAAGCAGCTCGGCATCACTTGAAATGGCGTTGATCCGCGCGCTCACCTCGCTCAGTCATGAGCAAGTTGAGCCGACGCAGGCTGCGTTGATGGGGCAGGCGGCAGAGAACAATTTTGTTGGCTGCAACTGTGGGATTATGGATCAGCTGATTTCGGCGCGCGGCCAGGAGCATTCGGCATTGCTTATCGATTGCCAGGATTTATCAACCCGTGCGGTGCCCGTTCCGGCAGATTGGGAGATCCTGATTGTCCACAGCGGCGTCAAGCGCGGTTTGGTCGATAGCGAATACAACCAGCGTCGCCAACAGTGTGAGCAGGCCGCCGCGTTTTTTGGACAAACATTCCTGCGCGGTGTTGAGTTGGCGCAGCTGCTGGCGGCCGAAGCGGAGCTTGATGAGTTGAGCTTCCGTCGCGCGCGCCATGTGCTTACTGAAAACCAGCGCACACTGGATGCCGCCGAGGCGCTTTCAGAAGGTAATCTGGCTAGTTTAGTTAAGGTAATGGCTGAATCACATGCATCTATGCGCGACGACTTTAATATCACTGTGCCCGCGATAGATGCGCTAGTGAATATCCTGGCAGTTGCGGGAGAGGGTAAAGCCGGTGCGCGTATGACGGGCGGAGGATTTGGTGGTTGTGTTATTGCGGTGGCCCCGGCAGCGGTTATTCCTCGCTTGGCGGCTGCCGTTGAGGCGCATTATCAGGATCAAACCGGCTGTATTCCTACCTTAATCCGCGCCAAAGCCAGTGCGGGTGCCTTTGCTTAGTAGGTTCACATTTTTGTGTGTCGTCTTGCCCCGCTTAGTGCGGGGTTTTTTGTTTGTGCGAGTTTTGTTCTAGCTTTCAATGCCGCGTTTTGCCGGCGGTATCTGCATCACTTAAAAAGGCGAGATAGTCATCCGCGATACTGCGTTCATCAGTCCGGCGCTCGGTAGATTTGCGGCGCTTGCGGTGATAAAGATCCAGGGGCATGTTTTTGCAGGGGTCGCGATCCAGCCTGCGGTCATTGCCCTTGCGACGGTCAAAAAAAATCTTGTGGTCACTCATAGCGAATACTTCTGTTCTCGTCTGTTTATCGTTATTTACCCGGAATTAAATGTGCGCTGGTTGCTCCAAGTCAACACAGTGTAGATCTTTGTCGTTAAAATGCGGCAAGTTTTTTTGCATAAACACATC
The DNA here is from genome assembly GCF_053579595.1 of Cellvibrio sp. NCBI lineage: Bacteria > Pseudomonadati > Pseudomonadota > Gammaproteobacteria > Cellvibrionales > Cellvibrionaceae > Cellvibrio > Cellvibrio sp. The sequence goes on along the minus strand of NZ_JBRFPI010000003.1, from coordinate 13,328 downwards.
CGTTTGGATAGCCATCGTCTATCCCTGTGTGATGTTGTTATTGCTTTGCGAAAAAGGGTGAATCCTATGAATCCTGTTGAAAGTCGTCTCTACACCAAGCTGGGTGCCGGGTTCCAGCCTGTGCATCTGGAAGTTATCAACGAAAGTTACATGCATTCAGTGCCACCCGGGTCGGAAACTCATTTTAAAGTGGTATTGGCGTCCGCGCAGTTTGCGGGCAAGCGGCAAGTACAGCGCCATCAGGCAATTTATGCTTGCCTTGCCGAAGAGTTGCAATCCGGGGTCCATGCCTTGGCGCTACACACGTTTAGCCCGGAGGAGTGGCAGGCTAGTAGCCAGATACCAGCATCTCCCCAATGTCTGGGGGGCAGCAAACACGACCAACAATAATTGCTGGTTGTGCAAAAACTAAACGCCTATAATGCGCGCCCTGCGCAATCCTGCTTGCCCTTGAATACTTCGATCTGATTACTGCTAACCCGTTAAGTGATGTTTATGAGCCAAATTGTCGTTGCCGCCCTGTATAAGTTCGTTAAATTGCCTGATTACGAAACCCTGGTGCCCCGCTTGAAAGACCTTTGTGACCAGTTGGGAATCAAGGGAACCTTGCTGTTGGCAGAGGAGGGTATTAATGGGACTGTATCCGGCTCGCGAGCAGGCATAGATAGTTTGATCGCATTTTTACGTGCCGACGGCCGTTTTGATAACCTGAGTTATAAAGAATCCTTTTACGATGAGCAGCCTTTTTATCGCATGAAGGTCAAGCTCAAAAAAGAAATCGTCACCATGGGCGTCAACGGCATAGATCCGCAACAAATTGTGGGTACCTATGTTAAACCCCGCGATTGGAACGCGCTGATTAGCGATCCTGAAGTGCTGGTGATCGATACTCGCAATTCTTACGAGTATGAGATAGGGACTTTTGAGCGCGCTATTCATCCAAAAACCGAAACCTTCCGGGAGTTTCCAGCTTACGTTGCTGAAAACCTTGGTCGTGCCAAACACAAAAAAGTGACGATATTTTGCAGTGGTGGCATTCGTTGTGAAAAATCCACTGCCTATTTAAAAGAGCAGGGCTTTGATGAGGTGTACCACCTTGAGGGCGGGATTCTTAAATATCTGGAAGAGGTGCCGGAAGAGGAAAGCTTGTGGCGCGGAGAGTGTTTTGTTTTTGATAACCGCGTGGCCGTTAATCATAAACTTGAGAAAGGTGTTTACGACCAATGCCATGGCTGCCGTTATCCCATCACTGAGGAAGACAAAAACTCTGCTCATTATATGTTAGGTGTCTGCTGCCCGCGCTGCTTTGATAAGTTGACGCCAGAGCAAACCACACGTTTTGCCGAACGCCAAAAACAAATCGAATTGGCCAAGCAACGCAATCAGGCCCACATAGGGGTATTGCCCCCGGAGCGTCAGTTGCGCCGCGCGCAAAAGCTGGAGCATCGCGAGGAACAGCGTCGGCTGTCGTTAAATGCAGTGGGCGAAACAAAGCGCCCATCATCAAATAGTATTTAGCTATTTTGTCACACAATTACTTTATGCTTTAATGCCGATTCCGTTAATAAATACTTGTGGTATCTATGAATTTTGACGATTGGACAGCCGACATGGCTACAGGCACGGCAACCCATGCCAGCGGATTCACTATTCGTATTGAAGGTAATCCAAAAGATCCTTCCGAGGTGTATCCCGGTAAGTTTCCGGAAGGGATGAGCTTTGTGGATCAGGCGCGCCTGCTGCGTTCCGGGTTGGAGTTTCTGGCGAAGGCAGGTGGCAGTGCCCCCAAATCCTGGCAATCCAGTCCGGTGCAGGATGCAAAAACAGAAGCTATCAAGGCGCGCGAAGAGTTGGCCAAACGTTTTGCCGATCGGCCCGATAAGCCTCAGCGTTCAGTGCTGTCGTTAAAGAAGAATTCTTGAGCCTGAAACAGTATCCACATAAGTTGAATTCCATAAAAAAACCGGCGTATCAAAACGCCGGTTTTTTTTATGATAGTGAATCGGCGGTTGGTCGTTAACTCAAAGTAACCCGCGTCTTTGCAGTTCCAGATAATGTGCATCAACCAGCTTGAATAAATCATCAAATTTTTGCGCTGCCGGTGCCGTCACCAGTTCCAGGTTTTCCATTTCGACTTTGGGGCGCTTCATAATTTTTTCCAGCTCGGCAGCGGTGCCGGTCATCGCAGAGATGATTTTATCGGTGCTGTCTTTATCGCGGAAAATCCGGCCCTGCTCAGTCAACTGCAAATAATTGTCACATTCTTGCAGCCAGTCTTTGCGCTGCATTATAAAGAGACGAATATTCTTGGCGCCGCCTCGATGAGCTGTGGGGAGTTGTTTTTCGCGATAGGCTTGCAGGCTTTTGCGCCCCTGTAACAAAAAATCAAGACCAGTCGATTTGCAGTATTTAGCATTCAGATAACTGGCAAATTTTACATTGTTGGCAGCTTCTGCCTTGGTGCGTTTGCAGGCTTCATCGCAACTGAAACCGAATTGCGATAGCGACAGCAGGGCGATGGTTAGTAGGATTTTTTTCATAGCAGGCTCACCGATTATTAAAGTTATATGAAAGCTGAACAACTGGACTGTGATATAAATCACTTTTTAAAAAACGTCAAGTATTGTAAATAAAATTAAGCCTGAATATAGCTATTAGCTTTAAGACTAGGAGTTCACTGCGAAATTGCAAACATTGAGGAATCAATTTTCTGAGGACGGGTCGAAGCAGGCAAACAAAAGGCAGCGCTCGGCTGCCTTGGGTAACAACGAGTCAGGCTGCGTAGTTAGCTAAAAAACCCCAGAGGGTTTCTGCTGATTGCAACGCTGACAATATAAGCGAACACGATTAATGCGCTCACCCAGAGTAGTTTGCGCGTATTAGGATTAGGTACTTTGAATGCGGCAACACCCAGACCGATATAAGCGACCAAACCAATAATTTTAGCCATCAACCAAGGCTGGCTTCCGGGCGACATGCTCAGGTGCACCGCCAGCACTATCCCGCTTACTAATAAAATGGTGCTGATGATATGTGGCAATATTTTTACCCATTTTTTGCTGAGCATGCTGGAGTTCATAAACAGCCAGATGCCGCGCACAAAAAAAGCCAGTAGAGATAGAACAACAAATGTTAAATGAATGTGTTTAAGGGCTAGGTACACGATGCGTTCCTTTTGTGAAGGTGAATTGTTGTTGTGGGTGTTCGTTTGCTATTGATTTGTACCTCAGCTAGTGCTCAATGCCTTGCCAACCAAGCCCAAGATAGATTCCGACAAGGGCAGCTTTAAGGCAGCCGCGTGGCCTTTTTCTGACATCTTGTTCCAGGTTTTGCGAATAATATCGATGAGTTTTTCTTCATCGTGCTTGCTTGCAAAATCTTCCAGATAAAATTCAATAAACACCAGACAGATGACATCCTCTAGTGCCTGTACTTCATCGTCGCGTTTCAAGCTGCGTTTCAGCAGTAGATCTTTCACCCGCGCAATCATGCTCTCGTCATAACCATGTTCTGCCATGATGTCACCGGCAATTTCGCCGTGCAGTTGCGCCAGATCCAGCCGCCATTTTTTATAGCCGCTTCTATCCATAGGGTAATCGCTACGCGGGCTTTTCCAACGGCATATGTGCTGGCTGCGTGTTGCTAATTGCAATGCTTCTGACGGGGCTGCACAGAATTTATGTAATTGCGCGCTCATGCGCTGGGCGTAAATCCATTCTTTGGCAACGGCTTTGCCATCCACTATTTCAGTATTTGGGTCTTGTAAATTTGCCGCGTCAAATGCAGCGAGGGTTTTTTCCAGTCGGTTTTGGTCGGTCATCGATGGTTGCTCGTTATGTTCTAGTTTTCGGTGTCGCCATTGGCGATATTGCGTAACTGTTCCATGTTTTTAATGAGAATTTCTTTTTTATCCACAGCGATGACATCCTGTTTTTGCAAACGGGTGAAAATGCGGCTGACAGTTTCTATTGTCAACCCTAAATAGTTGCCGATATCAGTGCGCGACATGGGTAAACGAAAGGCATTAGCCGATAATTGGCGGCGGCTATTGCGGCTGGAGATACTTAGTAACAGTGCGGCAATCCGCTCTTCTGCACTGCTTTTGCTGAGCAACGTAATAACTTGCTGATCCTGGGTAATCTCGCGGCTCATAAGTTGGAAGAAATGGCGCTGCAGGTTGGGGATTTGCAGGCTTAATTCTTCCATACGATTAAACGGGATTTCGCATACTGATGCTGTTTCCAGAGCAACAACGGAGTTGGTATAACGGTTGTCGGCAATGCCATCCATACCCACAACTTCGCCCGGTAAATAGAACCCGGTGACTTGTTCTTCGCCATTGTCGCTGAGAGTCATGGCTTTTACCGCACCTGAGCGAATGGCATACACAGAGTCAAAGGGATCGTTGGTACGATACAAATAATCGCCTTTTTGCAGCGGTTTGCCGCGTTGGATGATGTTGTTGAGTCGATCAATATCCTCAATATGTAAACTGATAGGCAGGCAGATAGTATTCAATCGGCAGTTACCGCAGCTCACTTTTTTATCGTGAGGGCAACTGGAATCCTGTGTTTTTACAATGGTTTGGTTGACGGTCATGGTGCGGGAACCTCAAGGGAACGGTTACCCCTGATAGGATTTGTGCAGGGATGGCTTGATAACGCGATTGTTGCAGCTTTGGTTGGGGCGGTAAATAGTTGATTTTAGCTAAGGGAGATCATCAATGCCTCCAAGTGAAATTAACAAGAACCACTTTCGTGCGTTTAGCTAACATTCTATAGTGCGACCCTGCTATGCAGGATGTAATAGGATCTGGATGAAATCAGCGCTATGGTGCGTCTGGGCTAAACATTGACTGTTTTATATGAGGGATATTCAAAAATGCCATTAGTGATGTTATCGCTACTTATTCAGGTTGCCTTGGTAATTCATATTTTAAAAACTGATCGACCAAAAACATGGATTTGGTTGGTGATGATTTTGCCTGTTGCCGGATCCGCAGCGTACATAGTATTAGAACTATTACCAGATTTTGCCGGAACTCGCTCTGGGCGCAAAACGGTACGCAAAGTTCAGGAGCTCGTAAATCCTGATCGCGATCTCAAAGATGCCGCCTATGAATACGAACGGGCAAAAACCACCGAAAACGCCAGGCGTTTGGCGGAGGAGCTTCTGGTAAAGGAGCAATTTACTGAAGCGAGCCTGTTGTATCAGGAGTGTCGAAAAGGCATTCACGAGTTTGATCCATTATTTATGTATGGGTTGGCGCGAGCAGAATATGGCCTGCAGAATTTTAATAAGGTGAAGCAATTACTGGATGAATTGATTGAAAAAAATCCGGAATATAAGAACCCGGACGCACATCTATTGTATGCACTGGTTCTTGATGCTCAGGGTGATTTTCAGGCGGCAAATCATGAATATGAAGTGCTGCATAATTATTATCCGGGTGCTGAGGCCAGTTATCACTACGCAAAACTATTGCAAAAACTGGGTGATACACAAAAAGCGCTGGCGATATATGAAAAAATATTGGCTACGGCTAAAGCATCCGGTAGACAATACAAAGAAGTCCACGGCAAAAGGATTAAACTCGCAAATCTTGAGCTGCGACGATGAATTTAGCATTGAACTGTATCGACAAATAAAAAGGGCCTTCCATGAAGGCCCTTTTTATTTTAATTGAGAATTATTCTGTCGTCGTAATTTCAGCAGTGCTTACCTCACTCCACTCCTTCGCCATCTTCTTCGCCAAACTGAAATCCGTTTTGCCTGAGCCTAATAATGGCATTGCTTCTACTTGCATCCAGTCGCCGGGAATTGCGAGCGCATTTAAGCCTTGTTTTAATACTTCGGTACGAATTTCATCCTTTGCCACTTCGGCGTTGGTGATGGCGATCAAGCGTTCACCTTTTTTGGCATCGTCAATCGCCACCACAATTACGTCGATAACATCGTTGTTGATGGCTTTTTTCAATGCACTTTCAACGAGAGTGAGGCTGACCATCTCGCCACCGATTTTAGCGAAGCGCGAGTAGCGATCCTGAATAAACAGGAAGCCGTCTTCGTCGATCACACCTTTATCGCCCGTTACGTACCAGCGCATATCTTGTATTTCTTTAATAGCACTGGCCGTTTTTTCCGGATTGTTTAAATAGCCAACCATCACTTGCGCACCACCAATTAAAATCATGCCTGCTTCACCGGTGGGCAATTCCTTAAACGTAACCGGATCAACAATCATGCAGCTGGAGCCGGGTAAGGGCATGCCCACGGAACCAGGTCGGTTGCCTGCTTGCACTTGCCAGTAATGAGTATCGATTTTATCGGGCAAATTAACGCTGGCCACCGGTGTGGTTTCGGTCGCGCCGTAGCCTTCATAAATCGGCAAGTTGAATTTTAGATTAAATGCTGTGCGCACTTCTTCTTGCAGTTTTTCTGCACCGGCAACCACCAAGCGCAAACTCTCTAGCATGAGTGGATGAATTTTGTGGTTGCGACAATATAAACGCAGGAAAGTAGAGGTGCCGAATAAAACGGTTACGCGATTTTGTGCGATGGCTTTGGCGCTGCCCAATGCATCAGTCGGGTCAGCGTGACACACCATAGGTACAGCTTCGAGCAGTGGCATAAACTGCGTTACCGTTAAACCAAACGCATGGAACAGCGGCAGGTTTGCCATTACTACATCTTTTTCTTCTACGTTTAATACATCGGTAATTTGTTTTACGTTAGCGATGATATTTTTGTGGCTGATCTGCACACCTTTGGGAATACCTTCGCTTCCGCTGGAAAATAAAATCACGGCAATATCATTTGCTTTTTGTTTCCGCGCCCAGAGTGCTTTTAACACAGATGCAGGTAATATTTTGATCAATAATAAACGGGCAATTTTTTCGGCGGTAGAAATACTGCCTGCAAAATCTTCCATGGCAATCACATTAACACCTTGCAATAAACTGGTAGCAGGAATGCCTTTGTCTTCCAGTTTTTTTACAAAGCGTGCGGAAGTAAATACCGTTTTGATATTTGCTTGCTCCAGTGCTGATGCAAAAGCACTTTGACTTGCTGTGTAATTTAAATTGATCAAGGTTTTGCCGGTCAGAATAACGGCAAGGTTGGTGAGTACACCTGCGGCACTGGTCGGCAAAAGTACACCGATATTCTGGTCGGGTAATTTGGCGATACGGCTGGCGATGGCACTGGCGCCAGCGAGTGCGCGGTGTGCGCTCAGCTCTGTACCCATGGTGTCGATAATTGCCATTTGGTTACCCATTTTTTTAGCAGCGTCAATCCAGCAGCGGCCAATGGTATCCAAACTGTCTACATATTCTTGCCATGAGCTAATCGATAAATCCAACACGCGGCGTTTTAACACATCTGCTTTGGTTTCTTTCGGCAGCGGTTTTCCAAAGGCGACAATCAAATCGCGTTTTAACAACGGGCGGTTTTTATTTTTTAAGTGGGCAGATGAACGCGAAAATTGGCTGCCCCATAAACCGCGTAAATAAAAGGGCACGATAACGACATCGTCATTGGCTTTTTCACAGGCACGTTCGTAACCGCGACGGAACTCACCTAAATGACCGGTGCGGCTAATCGCACCTTCAGGGAATAAACACACCACATCGCCGTTGTTTAAACTTGCTGCAACCGTATCCAATGCATTGCGGCTCTGTGCACCGGATTCAATCGGGATGCAACCAAACAAATCGAAAAACCACTTCAAATACCAGCGTTGGTAAATCGCACGCAACATAACAAAACGAACCGGGCGCGGGCTGGCGAGTTGTAATACCGCCCAGTCGATCCAACTCACATGGTTGCCAAGCAACAATACACCGCCTTTTGCAGGGATATTTTTCATCCCTTGTACTAACACGCGGTAGCGCTGCGAAACAATGCGCGAAAAAACAAAACGCACCAGACTTTGCGGCAATTCATAGATGGTGTAACAGCAACCGATCAACGTGATAACGGCAATAATTTCCAGCAAGGTTTTACTGCTGAATCCTACAAATGAAAATCCGACGGTTACGCCGAGAAAAACCAGCATCACTACGTTCTGTACCCAGTTGTTGGCAGCGAGGGTACGACCCAGCTCGTGCTCACCGGCGTGAAATTGGATCAGGGCATTCAATGGCACGGTAAACACGCCACCGCTAAAACCAATAAATAAAAAAGCAAGCACAAATGCGGTGTAAGAATGCAAGTGCGGCAAACATAATAAACCCAGAGCAAAACCCAATGCGCCTAAAGGCAGCAAGCCTGTCTCAATATAATTGCGCGAGAAGCGCCCGGCGATAATCGAACCCAGGGCGATACCAATACCGCTGCACGCGAGAATGCCTTGCACGATCATGGCATTATCCATGTGCAATTCTTCTTTGATGAAAGCGGGGAAGGCGGCAAGCATCACTTGACCTACGCCCCAGAAAATTGCGAGGCCAACAACCGATAAACGGATCACCCGTTGGCGCATTACTGGCGCCATATCTTCCGCAAATAATTTTCCTGTCAAGTAAGCTTTGGTTGAAAAATGGATGGTGGTTTGCGGTATGGGTTGTTCGGGCAGGCGATAAATCATCACCACTTCGATGATTGCACTTAACACCAGCAACCAGCCGAGTGGAGCAATTGCTTGAATCACTTCTTTTTCTGTACCGGCGCCTTTTGGATAGTACATTTCAAAGAAAATCGAAAACACGGCGATACCGGAAAGGATCGCAATCATTGAAAGCGCACCAACGGCACCGTTCGCTTGCGCGAGGCTTTCTTTACCAAATAGGTCTTTGATGTAACCAAATTTGGCGGGTGAATAAATCGCGGCTTGAGCGGCGAGTAATAGCGTCATCGCAAATGCGGCCCAAAACCAGCCGAGGTAATAGAAGGTCGTAATCAACAGGGTCAATGCCAGGGCAAACCAGGCCATGGCGCGCATCACGCGGGTTTTACGCATCACATCTGATAAAAAACCGGCAGGGCTCAGCAGGAGGATAAACGGCAGCAGCATCATGGCGTTAACCACGGCAGTGAGCAAAATTTGCTCATTGCCGTTGTAGAGTTTAAAGACGGTATTTTGCACAACGATCTTGTGGCCAAGATCGACAAACGCATTGAGAAAAACGGCGATAAAAAAGGGGATAGCCCCTGTGACTTTATGAACCTGTTGCATGGATTGCTTCCTTTACCTGTTATTGGTGGCGCTACTTTGCCCGAGCGCATTCTAAACGCAATTAGATTAGTAATGGTGTAGGCAGGCTCTACCCAAAGGTGCATTTTGCGCGACTTGGTGCAAGCGTGAAGCAGGGGGGATGGTGATAAAAATGGGCCGGCTAACCAGCCCGAAGGAGATTAACCGGTAACCCGGTTAAGTGAAAGGCGGTAAATTCTCGGAGGTTTTGTGTGAGGATAGCTTAGCCGATCGCACCCGGCTTGCGGGAGTGACAAATTGCCGCACGCTCTGTACCTTATAACCAAAAATCACATTCAGGCCAACGCAACAAAGACTTTACACAGAACAGCCCGGAGAATATATTTGGCCTGCTGGTCTGTTCGCAGCATTATTTATGGTAAGTCACCTCGTTGTTCTAGCAGTACATCTATTAGCACCTCGGTTTGTTCTACATAAGTAACATCTGAATCCGCCAGCACAGCTCCACCTTGGGGTATTCATTTTATTATTTACAAAGAGCATCGAGGTTTATTATGGCTAGAAGTACTGGTACCGTTAAATGGTTCAACGAATCTAAAGGTTTTGGTTTCATTGCGAGTGAAGCAGGTCAAGACGTATTCGTTCACTACAGCGCTATCACCGGTTCAGGTTTCAAAACCCTGGCTGAAGGCCAAAAAGTAGAGTTCGACGTTAAGCCAGGCCAAAAGGGCCCACAGGCTGAAAACGTAATTGGTCTCTAATCTGGTTGTAGTCAAACCAGTAGTGATGGAAAAACCGCCCAGGCAACTGCGGCGGTTTTTTATTGCCCGCCGTTTTTGAGCGATCCATGCCAAAAAATAATGAATAATCCTGTCAACCGATTTTCCACTTCGCCGTTATACCCAGTGAACACACGTTTATCACTATCGACCTATTGAGTCATTAGATGCCGGCCAAGATTCTTCCGCTTATGAGTTCATCGCCAGCCGAGAGCGCACTGGATGCATTTTTAGCGAGCGTAGAGGCGCGTGCCTATCGCAGTGCTTTGTTAACGACAAAAAAATCGGCTGATGCGCTGGATATAGTGCAAGAGGCGATGTTGCATCTGGTGCAATCCTATCGCACGCGCGACGGCGCTGAATGGCCGCTTTTATTCCAGCGCATTTTGCAGCACAAAATATTGGATTGGCATCGCGCGCAAACCAAACAGCGTCGTTGGTTTTGGCAGGTGCCCGCAAATGTTGTAGAAGACGAGAGCGAGAGTGTTATCGATACAATTGTTGATGACAAGAATGAAAATCCTGCAGAGATTGTTGCGCGCGCACAAGATATTAATCGCGTGCTTGATGCGTTGGCGATGATGCCTTTGCGCCAGCGGCAAGTATTTTTATTGCGCGCCTGGGAAGGATTTAATGTGGCGTCTACGGCTAGTGTGATGGCCTGTAGCGAGGGAAGTGTAAAAACCCATTATTTTCGTGCGCTGCAATTTATGCGTACACAATTATTACTCGGTGAGTGATTACTATGAAACCGGAAGATCAAATCCCCAATGCGGATGAGCAGTTGGCAATAAAAATTGCAGACGCTTTGGATGTGAGTTTGCAATCGCTTGATGCCGAAACGCGCGCTTCGCTTTTGCAGGCGAGGCAGCAAGCGTTGGCGAGTAAAAAATCGATATCAACACCGCTGACTGCTCTGGCTGGTATAGCGGCTGCGGCAAGTATTGCTGCTGTGGTGTTGTTGCCGGGATATTGGAATGATCAATCTGCTTTGGAGTTCGGCGACGAGTTCAGCTATTTAAGTATTGATCCCCTATTGTTGGAGGATATGGAAATGCTGCAGGCGCTGGGCGAAACTGCTGAGGACACGGGCAGTGAAACATAACTATTTATATCTTCGGTGGATCATTGGTTTGCTGCTGATTTTGCCATTTGACGCACATGCAACCGAAGAGAATACACCGCCTTCGGCGGAGTTGTTGCAGTATTTGGTGGAATTTAGCGATGCGCAAGGTGAGATGATGGAACCAGAAATGCTGATGACCGTTAGCGAGATTACCGAAGCCGAAATGGAAAAAATATCTGCCAACGCAACATCGGTTGACGGTGTGAGTGCAAATAAATTACGTGACGAAAAAGCAGCAGTTCAAGCTGATGAGGTGCAACCATGAGTAACACGAAAAGTGGTTTTTTGATAAAAAAATCAGTAGTGATTCTGTTGTTAGGTTGGCTTGCCACTATGCCATCGATTGGTGTTGCCAAGGATAAACTCTGGTCAGATTTAACCAGTGAACAGCAGGCGCTATTGTTAAATGTGAAAGACCAATGGCCTGAGCTCAGCCCCGAGCTGCGTGAAAAATTAGTCACGCAGGCAGAAAAATTTAAATACATGACGCCGGCGGAACAGGCCGTATTAAGAGAGCGGTTTAATCGGTGGCAGAATCTGTCACCTGAGCGAAAAGCGCAATTGCGCGCGCGTTATCGCGAATATCAAGCGCTGCCTGCGGCAGAAAAAGCCAAACTGAAACAGCGTGTTGAGTGGTTTAATAATCTGCCGGAAGCGCAGCGCACCGCCATGCGCGAACGCTGGCAATCACTATCGCCTGAACAACGTGAAAAATTGCGCGACCGTTTCCGTAATATGACACCAGAGCAACGCGCCAAAGCCCGTGAACGTTTTATGCGTCGCCAGCAAAATGAAGAGTAAATAGCAGACTGTAAGGTGAGGAGTTTTTATGCGTGTTGCTAATTTTATTGCGGTGCTAATCAGTTCGGCACTAATTGCGTGTGGAGGTGGATCTGGTGGCGGTGCGCCCGGAGCAAGCAGCGCGTCACTTATTTCTAATCCATCCTCAGTTAGTCATTTATCCTCAGCCAATAATTTTTCATCGCTCGCCACTAGTTCAGTTCCAATAATGACTCTGGAGCAGCGCGTCACCGCCGTGAATACAACAGTTGCTGATAATTCTATCTGTAAGAGTATCGATATATTTTATTGGCAAATCGGCGATAAAACTGGTGCCCTTGCAGCGGGGTGGGGTGGACGCAACGCACCGCAAAATCCTCAAGCAGAGACGGCGGAAGGCATTGGCCCCAATGTTCCCATGGGGGTTGCTTCTGCATCTAAATGGGTATTTGGTGCATATGCAATGCAGCGCGACGGTTATGCGGTATTGAGTGGGGGTAGTATCGATATTGGTGGGCGCAGCATCGCGCGCAGACAGTTTTTAAATTTCACCAGTGGCTATGATCAGGAAGAAACACCGCTGTGCCTGAAACATACAGTCGCTGATTGTTTTACTGGCTCCATCGCCAACTACAATCCCGCGAGTGCCAATAAGTTTTCCTATAACGGCGGCCATATGCAGGCCTATGCCGTCAACCTCGGTTTAGGTGAATATCGCGATGACGACGGCTTGCTCAACGGCATTTTTCTTGCCGATGAAATTCGTCGCATTACCAATCGTTTTTCCACGCTCACCTATGATTTCCCTTCGTTGGCGGGCGGGGCAAATATGTCGCCCACCACCTATGCAGAATTTTTGCGCGCGATGCTCAATCAGGATCTTGAGTTAGGTCGATATCTGGGGGCTGATCCTGTCTGTGCCTGGGTTGATCCGGCAGCTACCAATAAAACCTGCGATGCCATAGCAACGCCTATCAGCGGTAGCAGCGGCGACATCAATTACAGCGCTGAGCATTGGCATTACTCCTACGGCCACTGGGTGGAGGATGATCCTGTCTTAGGTGATGGCGCCTTCAGCAGCCCCGGTGCCTTCGGTTTTTATCCCTGGATCAGTGCCGATAAATCCCTTTACGGCATAGTGGCCCGTAAAGAGACAGTAATCGGACGTCCGGCGTTGGAATCGGTCGGCTGTGGTCGGTTGATACGCAAGGCATGGGGCAGCGGAATCGCACAGATGTGAGCTGGTTTTCGCGGCCAAATAAGGTGTTTTCTCACTTGCCACCTGAAACTGGAAGAAATAGTTCAGTTATCCCCCTGGATGCAGATTTCCCCCTGGCTTGTCTAGCTGTCGCTCGCCACTCTCTTTGAAATATAATTGTCACATAGGGCGCCCCCTCGGGGGCGCTTCTATTTTGTGTATCCCATGCGAGTTATCCAGGCAGATGTAAGGCTGTAAGCCGTTGCTGGAAATTTCGCTCTGTGCAATGAC
>NZ_JBRFPI010000002.1:0-40025 GCF_053579595.1 Cellvibrio sp. | reverse complement strand
AGCGGGGCGCTGGCAAATTCTGCGGGATATTGATCAAACTCTACGCGGCGACCAGCATTAGTGGATGCTTGTTGACGACCGTTTAACAAGGTTTCATTGTAGCCAGGCGAAAAACCACGAACACTAATTACTTGTGCACGGCCATTTACCCGTTGAGTGGCAAGGCCGGGCAAACGCATTAATGACTCGGTGATACTTTTATCCGGCAATTTACCTATATCTTCAGACGATACCGCCTCAACAACGGAGTCGGACGCGCGTTTAATCTCCAATGATTTTTCCAGGCTCGCCTTAAAACCAGTAACAATAACTTCTTCGGTCTCAGTAGTGGTTTGCTGTGCATAAACCGTTTGCGAGCCAGCAATCATACCTATAGTAGATGCCATGGCGAGCAGGTGGTTGAACGTGAGTTTTTTCATGTTTTTACTCTTCCTATTGGAAAGTTAATTATTTTTTTCAGTAAGTTATTGTTGTTTTACTTACCTTAAAATTTTGCCGTGTATGAAAACCAGGTTGTTCCTGTCCTAAGGATCATACTAAAGACATTTTCCTAAAAACAACCAAATCACTCTCTTCAAAAATCTGAAAACGTTTTTATTTTTCGGAAAACGTTTTCAACTGATTTATTTGCAATTGTTATTTTTTAATGTGGGTAGAAAGTTCACACATCTTAAAGGCAATACTTTTCCGACTTAAGGCTATTTACTTGTTTATATGGGCTCTGCCTGAATTTCATATTAAGCGATAAAAATTTTATTTTCATTTGAAAACGATACCAAATTTCTGAAAACGTTTTCAGCGATAGACATGCCGCGTAGGTGGTGGTTACTATGATTCGCAAGGCTGCTACAGGGTTTTATTTAGTTGTTCGGCGAATGCACCTTGGTAGTGTCAGGTCTATCAAAAACGACAATAAAGTTATATAGAAAAATCAGTTTCATATACGAGATAACCATGAAAACATATATATGCTCACGTATCCCATTGATAACTGCTGCCTCGTTAATAAATATGGTCTCCGTATTTGCAGCAATTTCGTTGTTAAGTGCCTGCGGTGGCGGCGGTGGGGCAGGTAAACCGCCAACTCCCCCTGCATCGTCCAGTGTGCAAAGCAGTGCAGCAGTATCCAGTGTATCGAGTGATGCTGCCTCGGCCAGTTCAACCAGTGTTGACGCTCCATCAAGTGTTGGGATTAGCTCATCATCAGTCATGTCATCCGCTGTCGCTTCTTCGTCAAGCAGTTCAGTGGTTGATGGTGCGGCAGTGGTTTATCAAGCGGAAGATAATTTCTTTTCCGGTGGTGTAACGGCGGCAAATACCTATGTGACCCATTTTTCAGCGCAGGGCGCGCGAGTTATTTTTACTGTGAATACGCCTGCTACAGCAAATTATGCAACAACTTTGGTCTACGCCAATTCAGCGGCAAGCAATAAAACGCTCAGTGTTTATGTTAATGGCCTGTTTGTGCGCAAATTGAATTTAGCTGGAACCGGGGCAGATACAGCTTGGGCAAATCAGATCGAACAATTAACTCTGCGAACTGGCGTAAACACCATTAGTTATCAGTACGACAGTGGTGATTCGGGTGGTGTTAATCTGGACTCGCTTAGTATCGCTGGTGCGCTCCCTTTAGCTGAGCGCGGAGCAACCGTTTCGTTTCAGCAATTGGAAGCTGAAAATGGTGTAACTAATGGGCAGGTATCAAATTCTGGTACGACCTATTTAACCGTTGCGGCTGAAGCGTCTGGGCGCAAATACGTCACACTCGACACTGGTGGCCATTATGTTGAGTGGATTGCACCTAAGCAGGCAAACACACTGGTTATGCGTTATGGCATTCCGGATTCCGCTAATGGCGGTGGCACCAATGCAACACTTAATTTGTACATAAATGATATTAAAGTGAAGGCGCTCGATTTAAGCTCACGTTATGCATGGGTTTATGGCAACTATCCTTTTAACGACAAACCCTCAAATGGTATGGCTCATCGCTTCTTTGATGATATTCAAATTAAAGGTTTGGATATTCCCGCTGGAGCAAAAATAAAATTACAAAAAGATGCCGACAATACCGCCGCTTATTATCGAATTGATTTAATTGATTTTGAGCAGATTGAATCTGCCTATGTGATGCCGGAAAATTTTATTTCCATTATCGATTTTGGAGCGATCGCCAACGACACCATCGAGGATACCTCTGCGTTTACAGCGGCAATGGTCGCTGCAAAAAATCAGGGCAAGGGGCTGTGGTTCCCCGAGGGTACTTTTATTCTTGGCAACTTTAATTTAATCGAGTTGGGTAATATTCATATTCGCGGCGCAGGCATGTGGCATACGGTGCTGCAAACACTGAGCGGTAAGGGTGGTATGACTGGCAAAGGCGGGGGCAATGTCACTATCGCCGATTTGCAAATTCGCGGTGAAAGAACTTTCCGTAACGACAGCGAAGATGCTGCGTTGGGTGGTGATTTCGGCAAAAATTCATTGGTACAAAATGTGTGGATTGAACACATGAAGGTTGGCTTCTGGTTGGCCGGTAGTGACGGCTTGTATATTGTGAATGGCCGCATTCGCAATACCTGGGCTGATGGAATTAATTTTGCGGGCGGCGTGAAAAATACGGTCGCCAGTCATATCAGTTTGCGCAACACCGGCGACGATGCCTTGGCAATGTGGTCAGTTAACGCTGTGAATGCCAATAACGCGTATCGCTACAACACAGTCAGCAACCCCATTCTTGCTAATTGTTTTGCGATTTACGGCGGGCAGGACAATAAAATTCTAGACAATATCGCCTCTGATACGCTCTATGCTCCGGCGGGTATCGCAATTAGTAATCGCTTTGAACCTACCCCCTTTATGGGTGTAACCGAAGTTCGTCGCAATACTATTAATCGCGCTGGCGGCTGGGAGCCAACTTACAATTACAACGTTGGTGCAGTGTGGGTCTTTGCTGATAAAACACCGATTAATGCCACGATTTTAATTGATACGCTGGATATTAACGACAGTCCATTTGATGGCATTTTTGTTAGCAATAATCGCGCAATAACAGATTTGAGAGTCAGCAATGTGCGTATTAAAGGTGCCGGTCGCAATGGTCTGTATTTTAATGTGATCGGTGCGGGTAGTTTTAACAATGTCACGGTCGAAGGCGCTACCTTGGGCGGTCTCAATAATGTGAATCCTGGTTTTGTCATTACGCGTGGCGAAGGGAATTCCGGTTGGTAATGACAGTGTGAATTGATTGTATTAATGAAATTTTTCTCCGCTTGTGCCTCTGCCATTCAGACAGGGGCACTTTTTTTGGTGGTTTTGCCGGAGTATTGATTTTTTAAATCCAGTTACGCACATGCATGTTAAGTGGTTGGGCTATTTTTTTATTACATTTATTAATAGATAAGTTGAAAAAATGTGTGATTTTTTTTTGGTTTTTAATTGCATCAAATAGCCATTTTTTTGGTGTTAATGTCTGCGGTCTTCAGTGGTTTTTATTAGGATAAAAAAAGAAATCGTTTTCACAAAATTGAAATCGTTTTCTTTTTATATGACAAGTATTTAGTGCTAGACACTGGCTTAATCCTGCTATTAAATTCAGTTTATGGTGCAATATTATTTTGCACTGGCTCATGGTGTCAGGATAGTTGTATCGAGCGGCTGCGTACCCTCTTTTTAGCTAGCTCGGACCAATAATAATTTTTCAAATTCTACTGACGAACAATACGATGAAAAAACTAATTATGATTCTTATCGCCTCTTGGGTGTCCAGCGCCGCTGCGACACAGAATCCTATTGCCAGTGTTGCTTCACCCGAAGAGACGCTTGGCGTTAATGTGTATCTATCATCTAATGGTGAACCCAGTTATAACGTGGTTTATAAGGGCAAGGATCTGGTGGCAGATTCGCGCTTGGGTTTTGAACTTAAAAACCAACCAGCGCTAACCAGTGGTTTTAAAGTAGTCGCGGCAAAAAAATCCCGCTTTGATGAAACCTGGGAACAACCTTGGGGCGAAGAGCGTTTTATTCGCAACCACTACAACCAATTGCGTATTACCTTGCGCGAAGTTTTTGGCGCTAAACGTAAGTTGGATGTGGTATTTCGTGTGTATGACGATGGTGTGGGCTTTCGCTACGAATTTCCTGAACAGGATTCATTAACCACTATCGAGATTTTGCATGAGCTAACGCAATTTAATATGACGGCTGATCACACCGCATGGTGGACGCCGGGGCAGGCGGGTAATCAATACGAATATCTGTATCAAAAAACACCCATTAGCAAAATGGGTTTGGTGCACACACCGGTGACTCTGCAAACCAACGAGGGCCTATTTGTCGCGCTACATGAAGCGGCACTGCACAATTACTCCACCATGAATGTCACCGGCGGCGCAGACGGCAAAATCAATGCGACACTGGTACCCACGTCAAAACATCAACCTATTGCAGTGAAATTGACGGCGCCGGCAGTAACACCCTGGCGTACCTTGCAAGTGGAAGAATCCGCTGCAAATTTGGTCACCAATTATCTCACTCTCAATTTAAATGAGCCCAATAAATTGGGCGATGTATCCTGGATCAAACCGGCAAAATATGTGGGTGTCTGGTGGGAATTGCATTTAGAAAAAACCAGTTGGAAATCTGGCCCCACTCATGGAGCGACTACCGCCAATACCAAAAAGTATATCGACTTTGCCGCTAAACACGGTTTTGCTGGTGTGCTGGTTGAAGGGTGGAATCTCGGTTGGGATGGCGAGTGGTGGAAACCCGGTGGCGGCAACAATTTTAATTTTTATACTCCAACACCCGATTTCGATGTCAAAGAGTTGAGCCGCTATGCAGCTGAAAAAGGTGTGTACATTATTGGTCATCACGAAACCGGTGCGGCGATTGAAAATTACGAAAGCCAATTGGATGACGCGTTTAAATTTCTTAATCAAAACGGCATGAAAGCGGTGAAAACGGGGTACGTTGAAACCGGTGAGGAGTTGGTGAATGGTTTGTATCACCATGGGCAATACTATGTAAATCACGCCCAGCGCGTGATTGATATAGCCGCTCAATATAAAGTGGCGGTGGTTGCACATGAGACGGTAAAAGATACTGGCGAGCGCAGAACTTATCCCAATATTATTTCACGCGAGGTTGCGCGTGGACAGGAATACGATGCTTGGTCGGTAGATGGCGGTAATCCACCCAATCACACAGCAATTATTCCGTTTACACGCTTGCTGTCTGGCCCCATGGATTTTACTCCCGGTGCCTTTGAATTAACCCTGCCATCGCGCCCGAAAAATCAGGTGAATACCACGCTTGCTAAACAGTTGGCTTTGTATGTGGTGATCTACTCACCGGTGCAAATGGCATCGGATTTACCCGAGCACTACGAACAACATTTGGATGCATTCCAATTTATTAAAGATGTTGCAGTAGATTGGGAAACCACGCGCGCCTTGGGTGGTGAAATTGGCGAATATGCAGCAATCGCTCGTAAGGACCGCCACAGCGACAACTGGTTTATTGGTGCGCTCACTAACGAAAAGGCGCGCAGTTTGCAGCTTAAACTGGATTTCCTGGATACAGGCAAAAAATACACTGCACGTATTTATCAGGACGGTAAAACGGCACACTACGCAACCAATCCGGGGAGCTATGAAATTCGTGAAATAGAAGTCACACGGGGTGATGAATTGGTGTTGCCATTGTCTCCCGGTGGCGGTGCAGCCATCAGCTTGATTGCCAAATAATATAGTAGTATTGATGATTCTTTGCCCTCCATCACTGGAAGCAAGAGCGAATAGCAATAACGGCAGGTGTTTCGCCGTTATTGCTGGGGCATCACACAGCTATCGTTTTACCTATTGTCTTGCTGGAAATTCCTTCTGATTTGTGATTTATTGTGAAATGAAGGTGAATCTATAAATTCATAACAATAACAAACAGGCACAGACATGATCGGTATCAAAGAAATCGCCAAAGAAGCCAACGTTTCTCCAGCCACAGTTTCGCGTGTATTGCGCAACCCCGAATTAGTCACTCCCGCCAAGCGCGACCGTGTGCTTGAGGTCGTTAAACGTACCGGTTATACGCCCAATAGTTTGGGTGTTAGTTTGCGCAAATCAAAAACTTATAATTTGGTGGCGATTATTCCCGACGCGATTAGCGTATTTAATTATCCGGTGATTCGAGCGATTGAAGGTATTGCACTGGAAAATGGTTATTCATTGTTACTAGGTGACACACAAGAAAAAGAAAGTCGCGAACGCTCATTCGCCAATATGGTGCGCTCGCGCCAAGCTGACGGTATTTTATTATTTTGCTCGCGTCTGCCGTTTGATATTGATCCCGAACGAACCCTTGCCGAACAATTACCGCCACTGGTCAATGCCTGTGAGCCGGTGGACATTGAGGGTATTCCCAGTGTGAATATTGATAATGCCGCCGCCGCTGAGGATGCGGTGAATTATTTACTCAGCCTTGGCCACAAGCGCATAGGTGTTATTGCGGGCAATATGAGTGTGCCCAGCACCAAGAGCCGTTTGGAAGGTTATAAACGGGCATTGGCCAATGCGGATATTGTGTTTGATGAACACTTGGTTCAGATCGGCAACTACGCACTGGCTGGTGCAGCAGAAGCGACGCGCAATCTTGCGCAATTAACAAATCGCCCCACAGCAATTTTTGCATTCAGCGATGAGATGGGTATGAGTTGCATGTCAACGCTGCATAAAATGGGTTTTAAAATTCCGCAGGATTTTTCGGTAATGGGTTTTGATAATATTCGCTACGCGGAATACTGCAGCCCTTCACTTACCACCATGGCACAACCTATGACAGAAATCGGCATTGCCTGCATGGAATTATTATTGCCACAACTTAACGGTGAGCCAATGACACCGGTAAAGCGCATTTTGCCGCACACACTCATGGTGCGTGAAAGCACAGGCTTGGCTCCGCAATTGATTTAGTTTTGTTGCCCGTCACTCCTGCAAACGCGGGAGTCATCACTTTTCAATTCCTAATTTAACGCTATGGGGCAGGTGGGTTTAATAATATCCAGTCTTTAACGTCCGGATGAAAAAACCCGCACTCTTCATAAGCGCGTTGGATAATATTTTTCTTTTCCAGTTCTTCAATGCCGCGCACTAATGCATCAAAAATTGCTTTTCCCTTCGGGTGTTTTTTACTGATCGGCCAGTGGCGGCTGCCGGGTAGTGCAACTTTAATTCCTGGAATCGGCACCAGCTCCAAACCATCGACCATCACTTTCATATCCGGATTGACTTGGAAAGGTGCGAGCGTCACGTCGGCACGATTCGCAACTACCATGCGCACAATTTGCACCCAGTAAGTAGAGAAGTGTATTTTTCGAATACCCAATTCGGTCAGTGTTTTTACATCAGCGTTCCAATGATTGTTGGAGGCGGCGCTTAGGTGACTAATTTTTTCACGTGTGTTGGCTTGCAGTGCGCGTTGGTTATCGGCGCGCGTATACAGGCCAGCAATAAATTCACCCTCTTTCACCACCGCTTTGGTTTTAAACAGATGCGATGCGTAGGGTTTTATATCTTCACGCCACATAAGTGCACCGGATAAAGCCACATGCCCATCGGCCACCAATTTTAAAACCCGCAAATAGCTGTTTTCTGGCCGCAGTGTGACTTTCTCTTTAAATCCCCCCAAAGCTAATGCCTGCTGCAACAATATAATTTCAATCACATCGCGCCGCGCACCCGGGCCACCAAAATAATTAATCAAGAGTGGATCGCGCTCGCCAACAAACAATTGGTAATCCGCAATAATGTCTTCATCGACCGCAGCCACAATGGTCTGTTCGGCAATGCCGTGTTGCGGTATCACTGTAATGAGCATCACTACTGCCACTGATAACCAATGGTGATGCTTCAAAATAGAGCCAATCAGTTGTTTCAATGGGGATTCCTATTTATTGCTGCAAAAAAGTGGCGCATAAAAAGCGATAAAACCAAATATTAAATACAGTTTTTTGATTAGTGCTGGATGCTATAAAAATGCTAAGTGCGATAGACAACTGAGTTGCAAAAGTTATGGGTGCATCATAGCTCACCGTTCATCTGTGCGCATCCGCCTGCGATAGCCGGTAAATCTTGTTTTGCATCAACAAAAGCTCCATGATTCCGGCGTAGCCTACTCATTGATCTTTCTGGGGTGTTTTTCATCACCACAATTGAGGTGACATCTATGAGCAAAAATATCCTCTTGATCCAAGGTCATCCCGATGTACAGCAACATCATCTCTGCAATGAACTGGAGCGATCTTACGCGCGCGGTGCGACTGATGCTGGCCACGACGTCCGCCATGTCAATGTTGCCGCAATCGATTTTCCGTTACTGCGCAGCCAGCAAGAGTGGGAGCATGGCTTGCTCCCCGTCAATTTAAAGCCTGCGCAAGATGATATTCATTGGGCTGAACATATAGTGTTATTTTTCCCGCTCTGGCTCGGTGATATGCCTGCCGTACTCAAAGGATTTTTAGAGCAAATCGCCCGCCCCGATTTTGCATTTACATCCGACGGTAAAAATCCCTTCGCGCAAAAAGGCCTGACTGGTCGCTCTGCCCGTGTAGTGGTCACTATGGGGATGCCGGCATTGGTGTACCGCTGGTATTTTCGCGCACACAGTTTGAAATCATTGGAACGCAATATTTTGGGTTTTGTCGGCATAGCACCCATCAATGAAACCTTGATTGGCAATGTCGGTAATATGGATGAAAAAACCGCGCAGAAATGGTTTGCGAAGATGCAGAAGTTGGGGGCAGGCGGTGAGTGATTATTTAATAGGGCGTTTTCATTCTCGTTCCCAAGCTCCGCTTGGGAACGCATAGGTAATTAATATCTACTAAGTATAAATTTCAAGATTTGTCCCCTCCACCATGCACACCGCCTTAACCGATTCCCGCGTGGCCATCGCACGTAAATACTTGCCTAAATTTGGAAAAGATAGGGGCGGTTGTTTAAGCCCGCTGCCCCAATGTAATAACATAAACAATACAAAGTCGCACGCACTGATATTATTACCCAATAAAAATTCCTTGCCCTCTAGCTCTTGATCAATCAATACGAGCATTTGTGTTACACGATTTTCCTGCGCTTGTTTTATGTCCGCATGACCCGAAGTCGCTGTAGTATGTTTTTGCGGATAAAAATACACCATCAATTCAGGCTGCAATGACGCATTCAAATAAAATAACCATTGATAAAACCTTGCTCGTGCGATGGTTCCAGCTTCAGGGATCAGGTTTTTTTCAGGATGTTGTTCGCACAAAAATAAACAGATGGCTGCACTTTCATAAATAGCCTGATTATCAAATGCTAGAGTGGGAATCCTGCCAGTGGGATTCAGCTTTAAATACTCAGGATTTTTCTGCGCTTCAGTTTTCCGGTCTACCAGAATCAATTCATAATCCAATTGCATTTCTGCCAACAGCATATGCGGCGCCCAGCTGGCGTTGCGGGGGTAGTAGAATAGTTTGTACATGAAATCCTTGTCTGCGTTTTTGATATGTAAGGGTTTTTGCGAGAGTACATTTTGGTTAGGTCATATTCGGATCGCATAATTTTTCGTTTTGGTAGAGTCGATTATTAGTCTGTGTTCGTATTGCAAGGCGGCGTTTATCGCGTTCGAGTTAAATATATCATAGGAGGTTTGTATGTATTGCTCTGTCGATGCTATGGTGTAAAATTATTTTTTATAAAACTTCACATGACAGAGGATGTTTAGATGAGTCTAAATTTCGCTAGGCCATTAAATTCGGTGGATTTGGCCTTTGATTTTCTAACTAGAGCATTGCAGTTAGACGAGGTTGTTGCCGCAGATGCTACGCAGCATGTGATGAAGGCAGAAAAGCTTTTAGAAAATATGAGTCTCGAGCCAACGTTGACGAGTGCTGTTAATAGGCACCCCTTGCATAAAAGTAGCGATAAGCGAATATTGCTAAGAAAAGCTATTTTTGATGATTTAGTTAATAAAATCAGACTAATAGATGATGAAGGCATTGCTCTGGGAGTGGGCGGAGCTAAACCTAATAGCGAACCTTTAAGCAATAAGCAGGCTATTCTACTTACCGGGCTTCCAGCATCAGGAAAATCTACTATTGCCAGTAAGCTAGCCGATTTGTATGGTGCATTTGTTGTAGATTCTGATTTCGCGAAAAGAAAGTTCCCAGAGTTTGGTCATGAGTATGGTGCATCTCTAGTTCATGAGGAGTCTTCAATAGTCACATTTGGCTCGTCTGAGGTCATTTATTCCAAAGAGTTATCTCTACAGGAGTTTTGTGTCACCAAGGGAATAAATATGGTTATACCAAAGATTGGGAATGACTTGAAATCTTTACGGCAACACAGGGATGCATTACTTGATAAAGGATACAAGGTGCATTTGGTTCTGGTAAGCTTAGACAAACAGGAATCCTGTCGGAGAGCGCTCAATCGGTTTTTAGAGACAAAACGATATGTGCCTCTCGGGTTGATTTTTGATGGGTACGCTAACGATCCCATATTGACTTACTACAGAATCAGAGATGATTCTAGTTGGGAGTCCGTTGGAAAGGTGTCAACCTCAGAATTGCGGGAAAAAGGTGTGCAAATTGTTCATTCTATTGGCGATAGTCCAATAAAGAGCTTGGTAAAATTGGAGGTCTAGTATGAAAAAAACTCGTTCTGGGCATTATGTAAGTAGAAATGGAGCGACGGGGCGATTTACAACTGTACATTCAAAAGGCTCTGAAGTTGTTGTTTCGGGTAGAGGTATTACTACATCTGGCAGCAGTTCTAGGATCGCTAAAGTCGCCGCGAAAAACATGCTTAATTACAGTAATAATTTGAAACGCTATATTAAAAATGAGAAAGCTGAGATTGAATCTTCATTGTCTATCGCAACAAAAGATCAAGCAAAGCTAGAAAAAAAATATGGCCATATTAATTTGTAAATGAAATATCAAATGAAAAAGCCCAAGGCTCTCACCTTGGGCTTTTTCATTTTCACTAGGAATAATCTGAACCTATCGCGGTTTTCCCCGCACCAACAACTGCTGCAACGCTATAAAACAAAACAGCAGCAAACCAATCACAATCTTCGTCCACCAGCTACTTAGCGTTCCATCAAATGAAATATAGGTTTGCACTACACCCATGATCAGTACACCCATCAGGGTGCCGAACATGTAGCCGTAACCACCGGTTAATAAGGTGCCGCCGATAACCACTGCGGCGATTGCATCCAGCTCTACGCCGACAGCGGCGAGTGAGTAGCCGGAGAAGGTGTAGAAGGAGTAGACGATGCCTGCGAGCGTGGCGAGGAAGGCGCTGATGGCGTAGATGCGGATGGTGGTTTGTGCGAGTGGGATGCCCATTAATGCGGCAGAATTTGCATCGCCACCAATCGCGTAAACACGGCCGCCGAAGCGGGTGTAGTGGGCGATAATAATTGCCGCGAATAACACCAACAAACAAATAATCGTTGAGGTTCCAATCCAGGCATCGCCGGGCAACATAAAACCAAACTCAGCGACCTGATTATAAAATTCGTGTTCGATTGGAATGGATTCTTCGCTGATTACACTCGCCAACCCGCGCGCAAAAAACATTCCTGCAAGTGTCACAATAAACGGCTGCATTTTGTAGTAGTGAATAATAGCGCCCATGATTGCACCAAATGCGGTGCCGCCAATCAAGACAATTGGAAACACAACTAACGGGTGCCATTGGTATTTGCTGATTAATACACTGCACACTACGCCAGTTAATGCGATGACTGCACCCACGGATAAATCGATACCACCGGAGAGAATCACAAAGGTCATGCCGACGGCGGCGATAATTAAAAAGGCGTTGTCGCTGAGTAAATTAAAAAATACGCGTGAGCTGCCAAAACCATCAAATTGGATTGCACCTACACCAAACAACGCAAAGAACAACGCGCAGGTGACGGCGAGCGGAATAAATTTCGGATTTAGTTTAAGCACGGTTGCTCTCCTTCTTCTTTGCCCAGAAGTTCAACTGGCTCAGCTGCTGTTGGAAACGCGGTGATTGCATTAACAGCACGATAATAATAGCGCTGGCTTTAATCAGCAGATTAAATTTCGGTGGAATGCCGCTGAGGATAATAGTGACGGTCAGTGTCTGGATAATCAGCGCACCAATTACCGCGAGAAAAATAGAAAAGCGTCCGCCCATTAGCGATGCACCACCAATAACCACGGCGAGAATGGCATCCAGTTCTAACCACAAACCGGCGTTGTTGGCATCGGAGCCTTTGATGTCGGCCGCTGCGATCATGCCGGCCAGTGCAGCACAGAGGCCTGCTACACAATACACACTCATCTTAATGGCTTTGGCGTTCAAGCCCATGTAATGACTTGCCGATGGATTTGCGCCCACCGCTTCAATATACAAACCCAATGCGGTTCTGCGCGTTAATAATTGCACAATAATAAACGTGATAATCACCAGCACGACAGGGAATGGCAGACCGAGAAAATCACCGGTGCCTAAAAAAGCAAATCCGGCGTGATCAAAGGTGACTATCTGGCCTTCATTCATTAATTGCGCAATCCCGCGCCCGGCGACCATTAAAATCAAGGTGGCAACAATCGGTTGGATGCTCATGTAGCCCACGAGAAAACCGTTGATGATTCCAGCAATTAATCCAGCGACTAAACCAGCGCCGATAATAATCGCAAGGTTATCGACACCTTTGGTGATGTAGTAGGCGCTGGCTGCTCCGGCGATTGCCATAATCGAACCCACGGATAAATCGACACCGCCAGTTGCGATAACCAAAGCCATACCGATAGCGAGTAATGCAACTGGCGCGGCGCGATTGAGTACATCAATCAAACTGCCGTAAAAGCGGCCATCTTTAAATTCAATTTGGAAAAATTCCGGTGAAATAATGGCGTTGATAATTAACAGCACCAGTAAACCGGCGCAGGGCCACAAATAGCGGCGCAGGTTTTGGTTTTTGGTTAGGTTCATAATTGTCTCATCATTAATTTTTTCTGCTTTTCTCGTTCCCAAGCTCCGCTTGGTAATGCAGATCTACAATTTAAAGAATGCTATTTTTTATCCGCCGTATGCATTCCCAAGCGGAGCTTGGGAACGAGGATATATCGCAGCTTTAATCATTAATTTGCCGCAATCGCCTGCATAATCCGCTGCGGATTAATGTCACTGCCTTCCAGCTCAGCGACTTTATTGCGATCGCGCAGCACAATCACTTTGCTACTGAATGCGACCAATTCTTCTAGCTCGGAAGATGCAACCACCAAGGCCAAGCCTTGGTCGCAGAGTTTGCGAATCAAACGGATAATTTCAGCGTGGGCGCCAATATCGATACCGCGGGTAGGTTCGTCGAGAATCAATAGCGAAGGATTAGCGGCGAGCCAGCGGGCGAGAATTACTTTTTGTTGGTTGCCACCGCTTAATTGCTCAATCGGTTTTTCAATATCCGAGGTGGCGATACTTAATTCTTTAACGTATTGGTTGGCGATTTCTTCCTGCTCTTTGCGCGAAATAAATTTCCACCAGCCTTGTTTGATTTGGCGGGCGAGAATCATATTTTCACGGATAGAAAGCTGGCCGAGGATGCCATCGTGTTTGCGGTCCTCCGGGCAGAGGCCCATGCCTGCGTCTATTGCATCGCGTGGCGAAGAAAAGTTTACGGTTTTGCTATTAAACATCACTGTGCCGCTGTGTTTTTTATCCACCCCAAAAATCAAGCGACATAATTCAGTGCGGCCGGAACCGAGCAAACCGGCGAGGCCTACAACTTCACCTTTGCAGACTTGTAAATCGACAGGGGAGAGGGTGGCGTTGCGCGCAATACCTTGCACATTTAATAATGAATCTCCGCATGCTGAATCGATTTGTGGTTTGTGCTCTCCCAATTCAGCAAGCTCTTTACCGAGCATATGGCCAATCAATTCAGTGCGCGATAAATTTGCTGCAACAAATTCGCCCACCAATTCTGCGCTACGCAAAATGGTAATGCGGTCGCATACGGCATACACCTGATCGAGAAAGTGGGTTACAAATACAATGCCGATACCGCGTGCTTTTAAATCGCGCATGATGCGGAATAGCGATTGCACTTCATCTGCATCGAGGCTCGCGGTGGGCTCATCGAGGATCAATACTTTTGCGGACATATCCACACCGCGTGCAATCGCAATTAATTGCTGAACGGCGATGGAGTAGTGCGAGAGTGGCAGGGTTACATCGATATCCAGATCGTAACCTTTGAGTAACTGCGCAGCGTTTTGGTTTACTTTTTTCCAGTTGATTAAACCGAAACGGCGCGGTTCACGGCCAAGATAAATATTTTGCGCAACGGTCAGGTTGGGCAACAAATTCACTTCCTGATACACAGTGCTAATGCCAAGGTCTTGTGCATCGCCAGTGTTGTTGGGGAATATGGGATTGCCTTCCAATAAAATATCGCCGCCATCGCGCTGGTAAACGCCGGTCATCACTTTGATGAGCGTCGATTTACCGGCACCATTTTCACCGAGTAGCGCGTGAATTTCTCCTGCGCGCAAACTGAAGTCCACACCTTTCAGAGCATGGACACTGGGAAATATTTTATGAATTCCTTTGAGCTGTAAAACTGGAGCTGTACTCATTTTTTAATCGCTTTTGATTTTTTATGTTGCACATACTTTCAAAGTGCTAGCGAATAGAGTTGAACGACCGTCTGAGGCAAGGATGCCGAAGATGAGCCTACATGGACGTATTCACGGCGTGTCGTCCAACTCTATTCGTTAGCGCGTCATGCTCAGAAATTACTTGGCTCCACGCTTTACCAATTCAGCTGCAGCGTTATCAGCCGTATAAACCGCTCCACCCATCTTGATCCACTTATCAAACTCTTTTTTACCATCGCGGAATTCATTGATCACATCAAACGCTGGGCCGCCAAGATGCGGGCTTAATTCCACTGATACATTAATCTCGCCTGCCACAATCGACTTCAACGCATCGTCTACTGCATCTACCGACACAATCAGAATATCTTTACCTGGTTGTAAACCCGCTTCGCGTACAGCCTGGATCGCACCCAGTGCCATTTCATCGTTATGCGCCCAGATTGCACAAATACCTTTGCCGCCGCCTTCTGCTTTGAGCATGGTCTCCATTACCTCTTTACCTTTTGCACGAGTAAATTCGGCCGTTTGGCTGCGCACAATTTTGGTTTCCGGAAATTTAGCAATGGTATCGTTAAAACCTTTCATGCGACCAATCGCCGCGCTTGAACCTACAGTGCCTTGCAGTTCTAAAATATTGCATTTGCCCTGGGTTTTTTCAGTGAGCCAGCTGGCAGCGCGTTGGCCTTCCACTTCAAAGTCTGGCGCGATACGTGTGAGATAAAGTGATTGGTCAGTAACCGATACATTGCGATCCAGAATAACCACTGGGATGCGCGCGCGCTTGGCTTCCATCAACACCGGTTGCCAACCGGTTTCTACTACCGGCGCAATTAGAATGGCATCCACACGCTGCGCAATAAAACTGCGCACGGCTTTAATCTGGTTTTCCTGCTTTTGTTGCGCATCAGAAAACTTCAATGTGATGCCGCGTTTTTCCGCTTCGGCTTTTACCGATTCAGAAAAACTGGTGCGCCAACCGGATTCTGAACCCACTTGTGCGAATCCAACGGTCAATGCATTTGCAGTAGCGCTGATGCCAATGGCAGCGGCAAGTGTCAGGGTTTTAAAAATCGTTTTCATAGTAAGTTCTCGTGTCGTTAAATTATTGTTAGGTTAAATCCACCCACCATCCACAATAAAATGTTGGGCGGTGCATAAACGGCTATCATCCGATGCCAGAAATAACGCCATAGCGCTAATGTCTTCCGGCATCACCGATTTTTTTAAACATTGGTTATCTAAAATATTTTTGGCAGATTTATCTTTAGTGAGCATCGCCATCTGGCGGTCGGTCATCACCCAGCCGGGCACCAGCGTATTCACGCGAATATTATTGCCGCCCATATCCCGTGCAAGCCCGCGTGTTAAACCTTCTATCGCCGCTTTGGAACTGGTGTAGCCGGGCATACCACCTTGAGTTGCGTACCAGCTCATGGAACCCAAATTAATAATCGAGCCGCTGCCGAGTTCAAGCATATGTTCATACACCGCTTGCGCTGCAAAAAAATGGTGGCGTAAATTTACCGCCAAACGCTCGTTCCAATAATCAATGGTAACTTCGCGAAAATCGTGGCGCGTATCATTGGCGGCATTGTTGATTAATATGTTGATGGGGCCAACATCGTTGTAGATTTGTTTGATCGTCGCCTGCAGTTTGGGAATATTTAACAGATTGCAACGATAGTAGCGCGGCGGTGTGTTATCGGGGCGATGGCTAAGTTGTTCGACAAGTTTGTGCGAATCTGCATCGAGAATATCGATAAAACACACCTGCGAACCTTGATGGCAAAATGCTTCAACTAAGTTGGCACCAATACCGGAAGCGCCGCCGGTGATTAACACCACTTTATATTTCAGGCTGGGATACTGGTTGGTGAGTGTCATAGCCGCATCACCTTAATGGGAGTGGCCGGGCACATCAGCGCCACGGCAACCCACGAGAAAATCAAAATCGCAGCCTTCATCGGCTTGCATTACGTGTTCGATATACAGCTGCAAATAGCCACCGTTTTTTTTCTGGATTTTTTGTTGGCGCAACCTATCTAAACGTGCAGCAATTTCTGCTGCGCTCACTTCCAATTCAAGTGAGCCTGCATTGGTATCCAATGCGATCCAATCGCCATCTTCTACCGCAGCAAGCGGGCCAAACTCTTGCGCTTCAGGTGCAACATGCAATACCACTGTGCCAAAGGCGGTGCCGCTCATGCGCGCATCGGAAATGCGCACCATATCGGTAATACCCGCGCGCAATAATTTGGGTGGCAGACCCATATTGCCCACTTCCGGCATGCCGGGATACCCCTTGGGGCCGCAATTTTTTAATACCATAATGCTGTTTGCATCAACGTCGAGTGCTTCATCCATTATGCGCTCTTTGTAGTGATCAAAACTGTCAAACACGATCGCGCGGCCGCGATGTTTCATTAGGTGTGGCGATGCTGCGCTCGGTTTTAATACTGCGCCGCGCGGTGCAAGGTTGCCGCGCAAAATGCAAATGCCGCCGTTGCTGCACAGCGGATTATCAATCGTACGGATAACATCGTCGTTATAGCAGGGCGCTTGCTGGTTATTTTCCCAGAGTGTTTTTCCGTTTGCGGTCAAACAGTCTTTGTGAAGTAAACCGGCATCGCCCAGGCGTTTTAATACTGCGGGCAAACCGCCGGCGTAATAAAAATCTTCCATTAAAAATTGGCCGGATGGCTGCAAATTTACCAGCGTGGGAATTTGCTGGCCGTAGGTTTGCCAATCTTCCAATGTGAGTGGCAACTCCATGCGTGCGGCTATGGCTTTTAAATGGATCACGGCATTGGTCGAACCGCCAATGGCTGCATTGGTGCGAATCGCATTGATTAAACTTTCGCGCGTGAGCAATTGTGAGATGCGTAAATCTTGCTGCACCATTTCCACAATGCGCATGCCGGATATATAGGCGAGGGTTTTGCGGCGCGCATCGACAGCGGGAATGGCGGCATTTTGCGGCAGTGATAAACCGAGCGATTCAACCATGCAGGCCATAGTCGATGCTGTGCCCATGGTGTTGCAGGTGCCGGTGGAACGGGACATATCCGCTTCGGCATCCATAAATTCCTGCAGGGAAATTTTTCCCGCTTTGTAATCTTCGCTCATGCGCCATACGAGTGTGCCTGAGCCGACATCTTTACCTTTGTGTTTGCCGTTGAGCATGGGGCCGCCGGTCACAACGATAGTGGGCAGATCGCAACTGGCGGCGCCCATCACTAATGCGGGAGTGGTCTTGTCGCAGCCGACTAATAACACCACGCCGTCGATAGGATTGCCGCGAATCGATTCTTCCACATCCATCGCCGCCAGGTTGCGCGTGAGCATGGCGCTGGGGCGCAGATTGGATTCGCCGTTGGAAAAAACTGGAAACTCTACCGGCACGCCGCCGGCTTCCAGAATGCCGCGCCTGACGCTTTCGGCGAGTTCGCGGAAGTGGCTGTTGCAAGGAGTGAGTTCTGACCAGGTATTGCAGATGCCGATAATAGGCTTGCCTTGGAAATGATGTTCAGGGATGCCCTGGTTCTTCATCCAACTGCGGTACATAAAGCCGTTTTTGTCCTGGGTGCCGAACCATTGGGCACTTCGCAGTGGCTTTTGCGCTGATGCGGGTGCTTTTTTTGTCTTATTATCTTGGTTCATACAAGGCTGCTACATCTTATGGAGCCACAGCTATGGCAGGATCAGCCCTAACCTTGTTCCAGTCAGGGCATCAATTATTATTAAAGTCAGACAATATAAGAGCTGGGATAAGCTGCCGCAATCCTAATTACGCAGGTTTACCGTTTAAATACGGGCGCCACTTCGGATTTGGACAAAACTTTTCACTGCCAAGACTTGATTTAATTGTATTATAATATCAATATAAATCAACCCCTTCAGAAAACGGGTATCACCAACAATAAGAGTGAGAGTGAATAATGCGCCCCCTGATTAAACCGATGTTTTTAGCCTTGTCCGTGCTTGCTGGCGCCGCGCAGGCCGCCAACCCGATTTTTACCGATGTGTTTACCGCTGACCCGGCCGCCATGGTGCATAACGGTAAGGTGTACCTCTATGCGGGGCACGATGAAGCCAAAGACAACACCAAGTTTTTTGAGATGCACGACTGGCTGGTCTACTCCTCGGATGACATGGTCAATTGGGAGTCCCATGGTCCGCGCCTGCACGTGAAAGACTTTAAGTGGGCTAAAGGGGATGCCTGGGCGAGCCAGATTATTGAAAAGAATGGCAAGTTCTATTGGTACATCACCGCGCGCCACAACGACACCAAACCCGGTTTTGCGATTGGTGTTGCGGTGGGCGATAGTCCGCTCGGGCCGTTTAAGGATGCGCTGGGTAAGGCATTGATAACCAACGATATGACCACTGATACCCCCAACGATTGGGATGACATCGACCCTTCGGTATTTATTGATGGCGACGGCCAGGCTTATCTGTTTTGGGGCAATACCAAGGCATATTACGCCAAGCTCAAGCCCAATATGATCGAGTTGGACGGCGCTATCAATGAAATCAAAAGCCTGCCTGAATTTACCGAGGCAATCTGGGTGCACAAATACAAGGACAACTACTATCTGTCCTTTGCGATGGGTTTCCCTGAGAAGATCGGTTATGCGATGAGCAAAAGCATCACTGGCCCTTGGGAATATAAGGGAATCCTCAATGAAGTGGCGGGCAATACGCCCACTAACCATCAGGCGATTATTGAATTTAACGGCAAGCACTACTTCATTTATCACACCGGCGCAGGGCGTCCGGATGGTGGCCAATATCGCCGCTCGGTGGCAATCGATGAGCTGTTTTACAACGCGGATGGCACTATCAAACGCATCGTTATGACCAGCGAAGGCGTAACAGCGAATAAAGCTGTCAAACCGGCAAAGAAATAAGTAGTTAAGCGCACGCAAGCCCCCTGAAACCAATTGACATGGCAGGGGCTAATCTGAATAATATTGTCATACAATATTAATATCCTCTGGTGAGGCAACAGTATAAAAATGGGTGATGTTATGACCTCTTATGCCTTGGGGCTGGATTACGGCACTGACTCTGTCAGAGCCCTGTTAGTAGATGCCCTGACCGGTGAAGAAGTAACCAGCAATGTGGTCTATTACCCGCGCTGGAAAAAAGGTTTGTATTGCGTACCGGCGAAAGACCAATTCCGCCAACATCCGCTCGACTATCTGGAGAGCCTTGAGCAGGTTGTTCAGGGGTTGTGGAGTAAGGCACCGGCTGGTGCTGCGCACCAAGTTGTCGGCGTCAGTTTTGATACCACCGGCTCAACTCCCGTTGCGGTTGATAGCGAAGGCGTTGCGTTGGCACTCAAACCGGAATTTGCTGAAAATCCCAATGCCATGTTTGTGTTGTGGAAAGACCACAGCGGGGTTAAAGAAGCGCAGGAAATTACGGGGGGTGCAAATAAATCATCCGAAAACTATTTAAAGTACGAAGGCGGAATTTATTCCTCTGAATGGTTCTGGGCGAAAACCTTGCACGTATTGCGTGAAGACTCTTCAGTCGCCAAAGCCGCTTACCTGTGGGTCGAACATTGCGATTGGATGTCAGCAGTGCTGACTGATACTACGCACCCAAGCAAATTGCGCATGGGCCGCTGCGCCACCGGCCACAAATTAATGTGGCATGAAAGCTGGGGTGGTTATCCACCGAATGATTTCTTTGTGGGCATTGATCCTCTATTAAATGGTTTGCGTGACCGTTTGCCGGCCGAGACATTTACCTCTGACCAAGTTTGCGGTGGGCTCTCTGCAAAATGGGCGGACAAACTTGGTTTGCCAATCAATACGCCCGTTGGTTTTAGCGCATTCGATTGCCATATGGGCGCCGTTGCTGCAAAAGTAAAACCGGGTGTGCTCACCAAAATTATGGGTACATCCACTTGCGATATTACCGTCGCAACCTACGACGATATTGGCGATAAATGTATCGCCGGTATCTGCGGCCAGGTTGATGGTTCGGTAACACCAGGATTTGTTGGCCTGGAAGCAGGGCAGTCAGCATTTGGCGATTTGTATGCCTGGTTCCGCAATCTGGTGAACTGGCCGGTTGCTAACATCTTGCAAAACTCTTCGTTACTTGATGAAGACACCAAACAAAAACTCGCACAAGAAATTGAAGATCAAACGCTGGTTGCATTGAGTAACGCGGCGGGCAAATTAGCCATCGGTGAAGCGGGTATTACCGCACTGGATTGGGTCAATGGCCGTCGCACTCCCGATGCTAATCAATCGGTTGCTATGGCAATTGCCGGTTTGAAAATGGGCAGCAGTGCACCGCATATTTTCCGCGCGCTGGTTGAAGCAACGGCTTATGGTGCGCGTGCGATTATCGAGCGCTTTAAGCAAGAAGGTGTTGCAATTAATTCGGTAGTGGCGATTGGCGGTATATCGAAAAAATCCGACTTTGTAATGCAAACCTGCGCCGATGTATGGAACTGCCCCATCGAAGTGTTGGAGAGTGAACAAAGTTGCGCGCTGGGCGCGGCAATTTTTGCTGCAGTTGCCGGTGGTGTTTATCCCGATGTTGCAAGCGCGCAAAAAGTGATGGCATCCAGCGTATGCAAAACCTACACGCCCAATGCCAATGCTGCCGCTATCTATGAAGGCTTGTATCAAAAATATCTCAAGCTTGGCACTTTTGTCTCTGCTGGTGGTGTTGGAGGTAACGCTTAATGAGTTACACCGAATTAAAACGCGAAGTCTACGAAGCCAATATGGAATTACAGCGCCGCAATCTGGTGGTGTATACCTGGGGTAACGTATCGCAAATTGATCGCGCTAGAGGTGTGGTTGCGATTAAGCCAAGCGGTGTTGCCTATGAGGTGATGACTCCTGACGATATTGTGATTGTCGATTTGGAAAATAATATCGTGGAAGACTCTCCACATAAAAAAAGTATGCGTCCCTCGTCGGATACCAAAACCCACACGCATTTGTATCGCCACTTTGAATCGATTGGTGGAGTGACTCACACTCACTCTACTTACGCCACTGCCTGGGCGCAAACGCAACAGGCTATTCCTTGCTACGGCACTACCCATGCTGATTACGCCTACGGCGAAATTCCCTGCACAGCGGTAATGACTGACGAACAAATCGAACGCGACTACGAAGAAGAAACCGGTGTGCAAATTACCGATTGCTTTAAAACGCGCAGCCCGAAAGAAGTTCCTATGGTGATAGTGGCCGGTCACGCGCCTTTCACTTGGGGTAAGAATGGTGCCGACGCGGTTTACCACGCGGTAATCCTCGAAGAAATTGCACGCATGGCCTATTTAACCAAAACCTTACAGCAAAACACTCTGCCGTTAAAACAAGGCATTGTGGACAAGCATTATTTACGCAAACACGGGAAAAATGCCTATTACGGGCAAAAATGAAATTTTAATTAAGTAGGTAGTCGTCATCCTCGCATAGCGGGGATGACGACGGATAGATGTGATTTTGTAGGTTGGGCAGCCACGCCCAACAAAAAATTGAAAATTGAAAAAATTCTGAGGAAAACAAAATGAAAATCTACGGCGATAAAGAAGTCTGGTTGGTCACCGGCTCACAAGATTTGTATGGTCCAGGCGTATTAAAACAAGTCGCCGAGAACAGTCAAAAAATTGCGGCGGGTTTGACTGAATCCAACAATATTTCAATCAAAGTTGTTGCGCAGGATACGGTTAAATCTCCCAAAGAAATTCTTGCTGTATGCCAAGCGGCGAATAGCAATCAAAACTGTGTTGGTTTGATCCTGTGGATGCACACTTTCTCTCCGGCAAAAATGTGGATCGCCGGTTTGAGTGCATTGAGCAAGCCTTACATGCATTTGCACACCCAGTTCAATGCTGAGCTACCGTTTGCTGAAATCAATATGCACTTTATGAACCTCAACCAGTCTGCACATGGCGACCGCGAGTTTGGTCATGTGAGCACACGTTTGCGCCAGGAGCGCAAAGTGGTTGTAGGCCATTGGGCAACTGAATCAGTGCAAAAGCAAATCGACAGTTGGTGCCGCGTTGCTATGGGTTGGTACGCTAGCCAGAATTTAAAAGTGGCACGCTTTGGCGACAACATGCGTCAAGTAGCGGTTACTGATGGCGATAAAGTTGCTGCGCAAATTAAATTTGGTTACGAAGTTCACGCTTATGGTTTAGGCGATCTGCAAAAAGTAGTTGATGCAGTTACCGATGAGCAAGTTGCTGCACAAATTGAAATCTACAAAAAAGAATACGATGTAAATCCTGCGATTTTTGATGATGCACATCAATACCAAATGCTGAAAAACGAAGCGCGTTTGGAACTGGGTATGTTGAAGTTTTTAACCGACGGCGACTTCGGTGCGTTCACCAACTGCTTTGAAAACTTAACTGGCTTAACCAACCTTCCTGGTCTTGCAACACAACGCTTGATGGCGGCTGGTTTTGGTTACGGCGGCGAAGGCGATTGGAAAACCGCTGCAATGGTACACATCTGCAAAGTGATCTCTAAAGGCCGTGTGGGTGGTTCATCCTTTATGGAAGATTACACTTATCACTTCGGTGCTGTGGATCAGGTACTGGGCGCGCATATGTTGGAAGTTTGCCCATCGATTGCTGCAGCAAAACCAAAACTGGAAGTGCATTTGCACACAATTGGTTGCCGCAATGATATCGCCCGCTTGATCTTCACCGGCAAAGCGGGTCCAGCACTGTGCATTTCCTTGATCGATATCGGCACCCGTTTCCGTGTGATCATCAACGAAGTAGACACCGTAAATCCACCACAAGAATTGCCGAAGTTGCCAGTGGCAAAAGCGCTGTGGGAACCACGCCCCAATCTGGAGATTTCTGCTGCAGCCTGGATTCAAGCCGGCGGCGCGCACCACAGCGCCTACACCCAAGGTGTAACTGCTGACGAAATCGTAGACTACGCGGAAATGGCAGGAATTGAAGCGCTGGTAATTGGTGCGGATACCACTGTACGCAATTTCAAAACCGAATTGCGCCACAATGCGGCTTACTATCATCTGAAAGATGGTGTGTAACTTTCTAATCGAGTAAGACCCAGTTAGGTAGAGGCTCGCGAGACGCGCCGTAAATACATCCATGTAGGCTCGACTGCTGCATCCATGCAGCAGACGGTCTCGCAAACCTCTACCTAACTGTGTCCACGAGGTGATCGCAAATGTAAAAACTCGACGCCATGCGTCAATTTAAAAACAAACTGTAAAGTCAGGTCTTTTCATATCGAACTTATTGCCTGTTTGTGCTCTAATTTCTACCTTACCGGGCAACAATGAGAGCAAAAGATGTACGACCATTACGAAGCACTGATTTTTGACATGGACGGTACGCTAGTCGATAGCGGCCAGTTACATGAATTTGCATGGTCAACCATGCTGAACAAATACGGTATCCCCATTGACCGCTCGTTTATGCGTTCATTGGCGGGTGTTCCCACTAAAGGAACGATTGAAATTCTGCTTGAAAAATTCAATCTCAAGGTCGATGCCAGCCTTGATGAAATGAATGATTTTAAAGAGCAGGTCGTGCACGAGAATATGCACAAATATGTAAAACCAACTGCACTGCTTGAAGTTGCACAGAAATACCACGGCGTAAAACCCATGGCGATTGGCACTGGGGCTTATACCCAGGAAGCCGAAACCATTTTGAAGATTTGTGGTTTGGACAAATACCTCAGTGCTGTAGTCGGTGCTGACCAGGTAAAAAATCCCAAACCCGCACCGGATACCTTTTTACGCTGTGCAGAATTATTGGGCGTTGATCCCAAACAGTGTGTGGTATTTGAAGATTCAAAACTCGGGTTGCAAGCAGCAGCGAGTGCAGGCATGGCGGGAATCGATGTGTTATTAGTCCATGCGGTAGAGAACGATTACTTTTTGTAAAACTAGAGCGAGCCGGATTATTCGGACACTATAAACCGTACAAAACGGTGAGAGATAAAGGAAGCGGCAATACGGCAGAATTCTGTTTGGTATTGCCGTTTTTTTTTAATAACAACACGAGGTCACTATAATAAATGCAAACTAACAATGTGCACGCACCCGATAAATTATCGGTTACCGAAAAAATAGGGTTTGGCGCTGGCGACATGGCGTTGAACGTAGTGATCTCGTCGATGATGTTAATCATCACTTTTTATTACACTGATATTTTTGGTCTAACCCCGATGGATATGGGGATTTTATTTTTCACTGTAAAAATCGTCGGTGCCATTTCCGATTTAGTAATGGGGCAAATCACTGATCGGTTTACTTTCCTGCAAGGCCGCTACCGCCCTTGGTTATTGTGGTTGGCAATTCCCTACGCTGTGAGCGTATTTTTTGTATTCACCACGCCTAATTGGGAATATGACGCAAAATTAATTTGGGCGTATTCCACCTACATCATGATGACATTAATTACATCGGGTGTAGGCATTCCCTATATTTCATTGCCCAGCGCACTCACCAGTGACCCTAAAGAAAAATTATCGGCCAATGGATATCGTTTATTTCTTGCCAAAATCGGCGCATTTATGGTGGCTGCAGTTGTGCCTGTTGTATCAGGCATGTGGGAAGACAAAGCCCTGGGCTATCAAATCGCGATGGCAATTATGTCGTTCATTGGCGCTGTAATGTTTTTATTTTGCTATTTCAACACCTCAGAGCGTGTTGTGCATGTCGTCGAGCCGCAACCGCTGCTCAGCCAGTTTTTGCAGCTATTAAAAAATGACCAGTGGTTAATTCTGGTGGCAGTGTGTATTACCGGCACTATTGGTTATGTGATCCGCGGATCAGTTGCTATTTATTACGCGAAATATTATTTGGGCGGTGACGACACACTGGTATCTGCTTTTATATCTACCGGCGTTGTTGCAGCAATTCTGGCGATGATTGCATCCACCTGGATTACCAAGTTTTATTGCAAGATTAATTTATTCCGTTATACCCAGCTCATCGTAGCTGGCTTGAGCTTGGCGATTTATGTCTTTGTTGATCCGCAAGATGTGTTGCTGGCTTTCATTTTGTACTTCCTGTTGTCTTTTGTTGTCGATTTGCATGCACCGGTATTCTGGTCGATTATTTCTGAAACTATTGATTACGGTCAGGTTAAAAATGGCAAACGTGTATCCGGTTTTGCCTATGGTGGTATTTCAGTAGGACAAAAAGCGGGCATGGGGATTGCGGGTTTGATGGTAGGTTGGTTACTGACCTATTTCCAATATGTGCCTAATCAGGAGCAATCAGAAACATCAATGATGGGTATTGCGCTGATGCTGTCTGTTATTCCCGGATTCTTTCACGCCTTAATGGGGTTGCTGATGTTTATGTATCGCATCAATGACCATTATTACGCAGAGCTGAAAGGCACCATGATGCTTAAAGGTTATATTGCGCGAAATTAAATACGAAATTAAAAGAGTTTGGAGAATGTTGTGAGCGAATTATTAAAACCTCTGATCCCCCAGCGTGCCGATCCGTTTATTTATAAACACACGGATGGCTATTATTATTTCACTGCATCAGTGCCCCAATACGACCGCATTGAATTGCGTCGTGCAAAAACCATTGCTGAGTTAGCTACAGCAAAAACCGTGGATGCCTGGCATAAACCTGAAACAGGTCCCTACAGCGAATTATTGTGGGCACCGGAAATTCATTTCAACAAAGATCCGCAATCGGGTGAATCGGGCTGGTATGTTTACTTCGCTGCTGCGCCCAGCCGTGGAATAAAATTCGATTTGTTCCAGCACCGCATGTACTGCGTGCGCAACAAAAATGCAAACCCGCTTGAGGGTGAGTGGGAATTTATGGGGCAGGTCGATAGCGGTATAGATACTTTCTGCCTCGATGCCACCACCTTTACCCACAATGGCGTACTCTATTATTTGTGGGCGCAAAAAGATGTGGCTATTCGCGGCAACTCCAATTTGTATATCGCGCCCATGAAAACACCTTGGCAATTGGCTGGTGAACCCGTGCTGCTTACCAAGCCAGAATTTGAATGGGAAATTCGCGGCTTCTGGGTAAATGAAGGGCCGTCTATATTAAAACGCAATGGCAAAATTTTTATCAGCTATTCGGCGAGTGCGACAGATGAAAATTATGCGATGGGTTTATTGTGGGCGGATGAAAATTCCGATTTGCTGAACCCTGCATCATGGACTAAATCCAAAGAGCCCGTGTTGTGCTCGGATATTCCCAATAAAATTTTTGGCCCCGGTCATAACAGCTTCACCTACGGTGAAGATGACGATACGGTTATGCTGGTGTATCACGCGCGCACTTACACAGAAATAGAAGGAGATCCTTTGTGGAATCCCGATCGACATACCTTTGTAAAACCATTGCGCTGGAATGAGCAGGGTATGCCGGTGTTTGGTAAACCATCAATGCTTGACTAACCGTAGACGATTTGCGTTTATCCGTCGCTGCTGTGAAGAACCCGCCTTGTGCGGGTTTTTTATTGCCCTTCGTTCGAGCACCACTTATAGAAATAAAAGCACTGCCCGCGGCTTTACTTCTGATTAATTGTATGACAATAATATTTGATAGTAATATTGTATGACATATAGTTCATGCGACTACTAGACCCGGTGTGGCGTTTCATCCCCAGTCTTAAAAGTGGCTACGCCGGGAATTATAAATAAGCAATAACTACACGAGAGAAGGTCAAACACATGAAGCTAACAAGCCTTACGCTTGTCATTGGCAGTCTGCTGTTATTGGGCGGCTGTGGTGGCGGTAGCGACAACAACTCCTCAACCAAGCCAGTTCCTGCATCCCCTGAACCCATTTATTCCAAGCCGACGCTGGCAAGCGGAATCCCGCTGGCGCAAGACGGCTCGGTCAATTGGTTGGATATCGGTGTTCACGACCCATCCGTCGTCAAAGCCGGTAGCGATTACTACATTTTCGGTTCGCACCTGGCAGCGGCCAAATCGGCTGATTTGATTAACTGGGAATATATTTCGGTGCTCTCGGCCAATGATAAGGTTGATGAGAGCCCCCTGTTTAATACCTATTCTAGCGAAATCTCTGAAGGCATCGCCTGGAGTGATGGCTTTAAAGGCAACTGGGCGGCCAATGTAATCAAGGCACCCAACGGCAAATACTGGTTCTACTACAACCATTGCGCACAAACAGAGGCAGACAGTGGCGGCTGCTGGAATCGTTCCTATTTGGGTTTAGCAGAAGCGGATTCGGTCGCGGGCCCTTACGTCGATAAAGGTGTATTCCTGCGCAGTGGTTACCGCAATGCGGGTGAGTTCACCAGCTTCCCGCTCGACAACGGCCAGACCAGTTGGAACGGTGCGGTTGACCCTAATGTGATTGACCCAACCGCGTTTTACGATAAAGACAACAAGTTGTGGATGGTGTACGGCTCTTATTCTGGCGGTATCTTTATTCTGGAAATGGACGGTGCCACGGGTAAACCCAAAGCGGGTCAAGGTTATGGCAAGCATTTGGTCGGAGGCGATTTCCGTGCGATTGAAGGCGCCTATGTGATCTACAGTCCGGTCGCTGATTACTATTACTTGTTCTATTCAGTAGCTGGCTTTGACGCAAATGGCGGCTATTCCATCCGCATTGCCCGCTCCAAAACGCCCAAAGGCCCTTACCTTGATCCTGCAGGCGTCGACATCGCCACTATGGGCACCGGTTTGGAGATTGGCGGCAAGTTGCTGGGCGGATTTGAATTTGCCCAAGCATTAGGTGAGCCAGGTGCTTCATGGGGTTACCAATCACCGGGTCATAACTCGGCCTATTACGATGAAGCAACAAAGCGTCATCTGCTGGTAACCCACACTCGCTTCCCGGCGTCATCTACTGCATATCCCGGTAACATCGAAGCCCATGCCGTACGCACCCATGAAATGTTTGTGAGTAAAGACGGTTGGTTAGTGGTCTCGCCCCAGCGCTATGTTCCGCTTAATGGCAATAACCTGGTCGATATCGCGCAAGTGCCCGGTCACTATAAGTTTGTGAATCAAGGTAAAGCCGTTAATAAAACCGCGATTAAATCCGGCTACATCACTTTGCGTGAAGACCGTACCGTCATCGGTAGTGAAAAAGGCACCTGGATGTCGCAGGGCGATGATTCCATCAAACTGGTATTGGATTCCGGCACTTACTTTGGTGTTATCAAGTGGCAGTGGGATAACGGCAGCAAAGAATTGGTTCCGGTATTTACTGCAATGGCAAAAGATGGCGCATCTGTATTTGGCAGCCGCACCGATTCCATCGCAGCAACAACTGCCGCATTGAATAGCGTCAAAGATGCACTGAATATCAAAACCGAATTGACCATTGCCGACGAAGGCTATTCGCTGCCGACCGTTGGCAAAAGCGGCACTGCGATTAATTGGGTGAGCAGCAATGAATATTTTATTGACTCAGCGGGCAATGTATTTATTCCAACGCCTGACCTCGGCGATAAAACCGTCACGCTCACCGCTAATCTTTCATTAGATGGCCAGACCACTACAAAAACGTTTTCAGTGCATTTAACCGCACGCCCGCCGTTTAAAAATGCAGTAGCGCATTATGGATTTGAAAATACCTTAACCGATTCAGTGGGCTATTTTGCTGCTGCGAAAACTACTGACAACAACCTGTTTAATGTCGATGCAACGGCCCCCACTTTTGCTGCCGGTTACAGTGGGCAGGCTTACGATTTTAATGGTGCCAACGGCGTGCGTTTGCCGGACAACATTATTCACTCCAATGCCTACACTGTGTCCTTTTGGATGAAACCGGAATCGCTCACCACCCATACGCCCGCCTTTTTTGCCGCGAGTGATTTTGATCATTGGATCAGTTTTATTCCGGGCAATGCCTGGTTTACCTCGACCTCATTGATCTGGAGTAATTTCCTCGGCAATTGGAATCAAGTTGTGCATTCTGCAACGGCGCCGGTAAATCAATGGCAGCATGTGGCGATTACTTATGCTGACACCACGATGAAGTTATATATCGATGGCAACCTGGTCGGCTCTATGCCACGCGATGATATTTTCAGCGCGAGTGGCGGACAGTTTGCGCTGGGTGTTAATTTCGGCTGGGATCTGCCTTTTGTCGGCCAAATCGATGAGTTGATTGTGTACGACTACGCCTTGAGTAATTTGGATATCAACGGTGCAGCGATTAACAATCTCACTAATCCTGCACAATTTGCCGGCTTTGTAAAAGAGGCATTGGAGCTGGGCGATATGTCCGCTGTGCGCGAAAATTTTGAATTGATTCGCGTTGGCCCCTTTGTGTCTGGCATTAGTTGGACATCCAGCAATGAAAATTATTTGAAACCCACCAACGGTATTGCAGTAGTTAAACAACCGACAGCCGATGAGGGCGACAAAACCGTCACCTTGACTGCACATATCAATTACCAGGGCTTCACTGACACCAAAGAATTTACCGTTATCGTTAAATCTTTGGCGCCAGCGGAATACAGTTTTGATGGCGATTTAACTGAGAAAAATGCAGTTGCTGCGGCAGGTACAGTTACCGGCAACTTTATGCATAACACTGTCGGTGCGGTGAGCTACGTGCAAGGTGTTAAAGGTTCAGCGGTCAATCTGGATGGCACTTCCGGTGTGCGCCTGCCCGACAATTTAATCACTACGGCCAGCTACAGTATTTCGCTCTGGTTAAAACCCACTGCGTTTACCAATTACACCACGGCATTTTTTGGTGGAGCTAATGCCAACTATTGGTTGAGTTTGGTTCCCTCCATGAACGGCACGGAAAAAACCCGCGTATGGGCTAATGGCCCGGCGTTCTACGACAACGCTGAATTAAGCAGCCGTATTCCCGCCAATCAATGGACTCATTTAGTGGTGATGGTGGATGGCGACAATAACAATACCATCAAGATTTTTGTGAATGGTGTGCAGCAGCTTGAATCCACTGGCTTCCCGCGCGTAATGACAGTGGCGGGTGATACCAATGAATTTGCACTGGGTGTGAATTATTGGGATACGCCATTCAACGGCGCTATCGATGAACTCAAAGTGTTCACCGGCACCATCAGCAACGAACGCATTAACTCACTGTATCAAGAAGGTTCCACTGCACAGTAATCGCAGTAGCGAGGGAGAAAATTGTTCTCCCTCGGCTTGAATTCTTTTTGATGGAGTTAATGGATAAAACATTAACTCAAAATTTACAAAAAATTTTGGAGTTTATTATGTATAAGAAATCAGTCTTGGTCAGCGCTGTGCTGGCCGCAATGATGGCGCAAATCGCCAGCGCACAAGAAGCGCAAAACTCACAACCCGTAGCCGATGAACAAGTAGAAGAAGTTATCGTGCAGGGTATCC
Organism: Cellvibrio sp.; assembly: GCF_053579595.1. NCBI lineage: Bacteria > Pseudomonadati > Pseudomonadota > Gammaproteobacteria > Cellvibrionales > Cellvibrionaceae > Cellvibrio > Cellvibrio sp. Next base: position 9,011 of record NZ_JBRFPI010000002.1, on the reverse strand, counting down.
GCAGTAGTTTAACCAAAGCATTGGATATCAAACGCAACAGCACACAAATTATTGATTCCATTGTTGCCGAAGATATCGGCAAGTTCCCCGATAACAACGTCGTTGAAGCATTGCAGCGTGTTACGGGTGTGCAGACAACTAACCGTGGTTCAGGCGAAGTATCGGCCGTATCAATTCGCGGTTTAACCGACGTGCACACTACCGTAAATGGCCGCGATGTATTTACTGGCGCGGGCCGCTCGGTGGCCCTGCAAGATATTCCAGCGAGTTTGTTAGCCAATGTGAATGTTTACAAAACCCGTTCGGCTGATCAGGTTGAACGCGGTATTGCTGGATCGATTGATGTAAAAACCCATCGCCCCTTTAATTTTGATGGCGCAAAAATGGTATTGGCTGGCCGCGGTATTTACGGTGATCAGGACGATAAAATTGATCCTAATGTCAGTGCGTTATTTAGCAACCGCTGGGAATTGGAAAGCGGTGGCGAATTTGGTGCCTTACTGAATGTGTCTTTTGCAGAAACCAACTATCGCGATGACACTATGACGGCGGGTGCCGTGTTTCCGTTCTTCAGCGCCAATCCGCATTTGGATTATGCGCCCTACCAAATGATTCCCAACTCGCACAACAATACACCCGTGTGGCAAGCCGGCTTGGAAAATGGCCTTCCCTCTGCGGCAGGTTCAACCCTGACCTTGGACGGTGCAGACTACGATTATTTATTGATGCGCGATGCGGTGTTCGGTACATCTTTCACCGGTAATCGCGAGCGCCCGGCCGCCAGCGTTTCTTTGCAGTGGGCACCGAATGATGAGTTGGAAGTGACTGCAGAAGGTTTTTACACGGGCTACAGAAATACATCGCAAAATGCCATGTGGTTTACCAACACGCTTGAACACCAAAATGGCAATATCGATATCCCGCTCGTTTATGACGGCACTAATGTTGTAAAAGAACATCAGGGTTATGCCAACGGCGGCTTCCAAAGTGGTGACTATTCCACTGGCAAAACTGACAGCTATTTATATGCGCTTGGTGCCAAGTGGACACCAAGTGACAATGTAACGGTCAATTCTGAAATTGTTTATCAAGACAGTAAATTTACCTCTGAATTTTTTGCGATGCGGTTTGCGCGCACTGCATATGGTTTGGATGTGGATTACAACGATCGCGACGGTGTGCCTTCCGTTATTTTTAAAGATAATCCTGCCACCAGTGCACTGGATGAATCGGACATGGCTGCAGTGGGCAATTGGAATGCCTCCGGCATGTGGGACAACGGCGGTGGCAATCAAGGTGATTCAACCAGTGTGACTACCGATGTTGAGTGGAAATTGGATGGCCAATTTATCCAAACGCTAAAAGTCGGTGGCCGCCTTGAGCAGCGCAATGCACAAGATTTTGGGCGCGGACAAGATTCCTGGAGTTACGCCGGCACTGTGACTGAATTGATGGATGATTTGGTTGCTGCAGGTGCGTCGGGCGATGGCTCCGGTTTGATCTTCACGGTGGATGACTATTTTGCAGGCCGCGCGAATATTTTTGATAGTTTTATTACTGCTGACGGCAGCTATTTGTTAGCAAACGCCGATGCAGTGCGCAGCGTGTATGGTTTGGAAAAAGAAAGCGTCAATAAAAACTTTGATGTCTCTGAAGATTCTGCCGCACTTTATGCAACTACCAAATTTAACCTGAGCGATGCATTGAGCGGAGAGTTCGGTGTGCGTTATGTGAATTACGAACAGGATATGGAGTTCTGGTCAGAGACGGGCACTAACACCAATATCTTCAATAACAATACCGGTACCGGCAAGGCAGACAAAGTATTGCCGAGTCTGGTATTGAATTGGAATGTGACTGACGATCTGGTGGGGCGTTTCGCCTATACTCAAACTCTGCGCATGCCTAACTTTGGGGATTTAAATCCGCTGCAATATTTCCAGGATCCCCTGACCTCAATTCCCTATGGCACTGGCAGTGGCGGCAACCCGGATTTAAAACCGACCGAATCCACCAATTATGATGTTTCGCTTGAATGGTATTTTGCCGACGGCAGTTCGCTGTACGGCGCCCTGTTCAAACGCGAAATTGACGGCTTGGTGATTGGCGGCAAAAAAACCGTCAACCGCACCGGTAACGACGGTGTAACACGTGACTATGTACTGACCACGCTGGTCAACGCGGCTGACGGTGAGCTTTCCGGTTTGGAAGTCGGGCTGGTTTATTTCCCGGATAATTTACCGACAACACTCGATGGCCTGGGTGTGCAAGCAAGTTTCACTTTGCTCGATTCATCACAAAAAACACCTGAGTACAGTTTAGCGGGCGATATTTCCGGTTACGTGGATTCAAAAATGTCGGGCGTATCCGATTCCTCTTACAGTGTGGTGTTGGCCTACGACAAAGATGTCTTTGATGCGCGTTTGTCTTATGTCTGGCGCGAGAAATTTTACGCTGGCAACGAGGCCGCTATCTTCGCTAACCCCATCCAATTCTGGCGTCGCCCGGAGCAGAGTTTGGATCTGCAAGTTAGCTACGATGTGACCGACAACTTGGTAGTCACCTTTGATGCCACTAACCTTTTAGACGATGTGTACCAAAGCTACTACGGTGAAGGCAACGAGGATTTGTTTAACTTCGGCAGTGCCATCTACTCCAAAACCTTTGCGGTGGGTGCGCGCTACTCGTTTTAACTAGAAAAAACTGGCATATTATTAATACTTGTATATAATCATACAATTATGGTGTGATTTGATTCATTTATCTGCCAGCTTGTTCGTTGTTGTTTTGCTCGGAGTCTTATCCTTTTGTCGTTGGATGGCGTAACAGCCTTTGTTATGCCACTTTTCAGGCCGTTACAGCTTGCTGTGGCGGCTTTTTTTTTGCTTTTCATTTTTACATAAAAATCTATTTTTACCTGTTGACGATGAATGCTCAGAGGGATAGTATTTAATTTGTCTTACAATATGCATAATAATTCGGCAGTTCCTTGTTAATAATAAGGGTAATCACCATTCCTACCCTGTGAGACACCAGTAGCAGTCCGATTTTTATAAGACAAATAAAAGCACCGACTTAATAATAACGATTACTGCACCGATCCAACCCCTCGGCTCAAGTAGTAATCGAACACGGGAGATCACTCATGTTCCAGAAAAAAACACTTAGCTTATCTATCGCGATGATCGCCGCTCTAGGTTCCTCTTATGTCGCTGTTGCGCAGGAAGAAGACCAGGTGGAAGAAATTGTAGTGACGGGAATTCGCGGCAGTTTGACGCAGGCTTTGGATGTAAAGCGCAACAACACCCAAATCGTTGATGCAATTGTTGCTGAAGATATTGGTAAATTCCCCGACAACAACGTGATTGAATCCTTGCAGCGTGTAACCGGTGTGCAGGTAACCAATCGTGGCTCAGGTGAAACCTCCGGTATTTCGATTCGCGGTTTAACCGATATCAACACCACTGTGAATGGCCGCAATATTTTTACGGCATCGGGCCTCGCGGTTGCACTGCAAGATGTGCCCGCCAGTTTGATCAAACAAGTCGATGTTTATAAAACCCGTTCTGCTTCGCAAATTGAAAATGGTATTGCGGGTTCGGTGGATATTAAAACCCAGCGCCCATTTGATTTTGATGGCCAAAAATTTGTAGTCGCAGCGCGTGCGATTAACCAAGAGCAAGCGGACGAAATCGATCCCAATATCAGTGGCCTTGCAAGTAATCGCTGGGAAACGGGTTCTGGCGAATTTGGTGCCTTGGTAAACCTTTCTTTCGCCGAAACCAATTATCGCGACCAAAGCATTACCGCCGGTGCGATGGTGCCATTTGCTACTGATGACCCGGTTGCTCCGTTTGGCAATTACGAGCGTATTTTTTTAGATCACAGAGATGTTAATGGTGTGATCGATGTTATTGAGAATCCAATCTGGACTCCGGGCTTATTGGATGGCTTACCAAATACTCCAGGTTCGACTGTAAGTGTGAATGGTCAGCCAATGGAATATATCCTTGGCCGCGATGCGATTTTCTCCAGTGATTTCACTGGTAAGCGCGAGCGCTCTGCCGCCAATGTGTCTTTGCAATTTGCGCCGAATGATACCTCTGAATATACCTTTGAAGCTTTTTATAACGGTTATCGCAATGAATCATTCAACTCCCTGTTATTTTCTTTCGCTGACTGGTGGGGTTCTTACGCAAACAGCCCAACGGCAAAAGCCGATGCAAACATAGTGTTGTTTGAAGGCACGAACATTGTTAAATCCAGAAGCGTAAAAGATAACTGGTCATTCACCAGCGGCGATTTAACAACCGGCAAAACCGATAGCTTTGTGTACGCTTTAGGTGGTGACTGGGAGTTAACTGATAATCTCAAGGTGAAATCAGAAGTGGTTTATCAAGAGAGTACGTTTGAATCCGATTTTATCGCTGCGCGTTTTGAAAATGCCCGTTACGGTTTGAATGTAGACTTCAATGCAGGTGGTGGAATTCCTGCGTTTAGTTTTATCGATAATCCTGCAACTACTGGTCTCAATGAAGCCGATGTGTCGGATGTCGCTAATTGGAGAACCGCGCAGCTGTACGACAACGCCAACAAAAATGAAGGCGATGCCGTTACTTTCACTACCGATGCAACCTATGATGCAGATGCCGGTATCTTTAAGCAATTCAATGTCGGTGTGCGGGTTGATCAACGCGCTGCAGCTGAGTCATTTAGCCGTCAGGAAGGTTTTAATCCTAATGTCGCTATCACTGACGAATTAGCTTATATCAACAATGGCTTCTTTGATGGTAATGCCGATGTGCCAACGACATGGGCTGTTGCAAATGGTTACTACCTGCGTTCAAACGCAGATGCAATGCGTGCAGCTTATAACTTGAAAAAGTTGGAACTTGTCGAAAGTTTTAATATTGATGAGTTAACAGCATCTGCTTACGTCACTACGCGCTACGAGGCAGAAGTAGCAGGTAGAACATTGGATGGCGAAATTGGTTTGCGCTATACCAGCTCAGATACCGATATGGAATTCACCGATACCGCCTCAGCAGCAAAAGAGGTGTATGACGATTCAGCGAGCACCACTAAAGTGTTGCCCAGCTTATCTTTGCGTTATGCGTTAACCGATGATTTGTATGCGCGCCTGGCATACACAGAGACATTACGTCGTCCAAATTTTGCATCATTGAATTCGCGCATTGTTTACAACGAAGATGTTACCGGAATTGGCTACGGTACTGCCGGTGGCGGTAACCCGGATCTGAAGCCTACCGAATCGCAAAACTATGATTTCTCATTGGAATGGTATTTTGCGGATGCAAGTTCATTGTACGGAACTTTATTCAAGCGTGAGATTGAAGGATTTGTCATTGATTTTCGTCGCCAGGTACAGCACGAAACTCCGGCTGGTGAAATGGGCACTTATGTACTTAGCCAACCCTACAATGCATCGAATGGTGAATTGACCGGATTGGAGTTGGGTGCAGTTTGGTTCCCGGAAAATTTGCCTAGCGTGTTAGATGGTTTTGGTATTCAGGCGAGCTACACCGCATTGGAATCATCGCAATCAACACCTATTACTGATTCCAAAGGCACCATTATAGAAACCAAGACAACGGATTTGTTCGGCGTTTCGGATGAGTCTTACAGTGTCGTTTTGGCTTATGAAAAAGAAAAATTGGGCATGCGTTTATCCTATGCATGGCGTAGTGAGTTCCTGAATAACTACGAAGCGGCATTGTTTGCGAACCCATTGGAAGTTTGGAGAAAACCAGAGTCCAGCATGGATTTGCAAATTACCTATGACGTAACAGACAATCTGGCATTAACCTTTGATGGCACTAACTTGACCGAAGAAATTTATCAAAGCTATTACGGTGAAAATGGATCCACCACCAATAACTTTGGTTCTGCTCTTTACAGTCGCACCTTTGCAATTGGAGCGCGTTTGACCTTCTAATTTTCTCGTTTCTGCTTAAACACTTCGCAGTTTTACTGTTGAGTGTTTAAACAAACTCATAAAGGCCAATCATTGGCCTTTGTCGTTGAGTTTCACTCTTGCTGTTTATGTCACAGGCAATGGTGAAACTCATTTTTTTTGTGCCTTAAAAAATAATTAATAACTGAGGGTCTCACTATGTACAGCTTTGTTCGTTTATTCAGGTATATATCAACAGCAATAGTTTCTGCAGCAGCAATTTTAGCCATTAGTTTTAATGCATCTGCAATCACGTTAACCGGCACTACCGATATTCACGATCCATCCACCATTATTAAAGATGGCAATACCTACTGGACATTTGGCACTGGTGGTGGCGCAAGTAATTTTCCGATTAACGCACTCTACTCAACCGATTTAATTAATTGGAAGCGCGGCGCATCGCCCATTCCCGCCAATACCTATCCCGCCTGGATCAGCAACAAAGTGCCTGGTTTTGACGGCAATTTTTGGGCGCCGGATGTGATTGAAATGAATGGCAAATTTTATTTGTATTACTCCGCATTTTCATCCACCTCGGGTATGCGTTCGGCCATTGGGGTGATGGTCACCAGCTCGCTGAATAATCCCAATTGGCAAGATTTGGGCATGATAGTGTCAACTATCGACGAAGGAACTCTGAGTGGGCAGCCAGTGAATGCGATTGATGCTGGTTTATATCGCGATGCGCAAAATAATGTATGGATGGTGTACGGTTCGCACTATGCGGGAATTTTTGTTCGCCAAATTAACCCAGCCACCGGCAAGCTGATGAATAGCAGCCGTTACCCGGTAGTGGGCAATAATTATGCGTGGCATGAATATGAAGCTGCGCAAGTAAAATACATCAACGGTTATTACTACATTTTTGTGAATCTGGGCGAGTGTTGTCTGGGCAATCAAAGTAACTACTACATAGTCACTGGCCGCTCCCCCAGTCCAACGGGGCCGTTTATAGATAAAAATGGTAAGAGTTTATGGAATTACGGCGGCAGCACACTATTAATGTCCGATGGTAATTATATCGGCCCAGGCCACTTTAGTTATTTCTATAACAATGGCCAGCATCTTGCGTCAATCCATTATTACGATGGCACCACCGCAAACGGTTGGCCTGCTCGTTTGGATCTATTGCAAATGACTTTCACCAATGGTTGGCCGGTATTCAATCGCAACTTTTCAATAAAAAGCGATGCTAATGCGCGCATTAACGGCACCTATCGTATTACCCCTGCGCACAGTGGAGAATCGTTAGATGTAGAAAATTGCGCAATAGCAAACGGCACCAATCTGCGCCAGTGGAGCTGGATCAATAACAGCTGCCAGAAATTTATTGTTACGCGTGTTGATGATGTGTGGCATCGCATCTCGCCTGCCAATGCAAGCGACAAAGCTTTCGATGTAAATTCATTCTCAACTGCTGATGGCGCTAACCTGATGTTGTGGACATATGCTGGCGGCCACAATCAACAATTCCGTTTCCAGTCTGCAGGTTCCGGCCGTTATCGAATTATCAATCGCAACAGTGAAAAATGTTTGGATATTGCAGGTGCATCTACAGCGGATGGTGCCAATCTGTATCAATGGCAATGTGTGGCGAACAGCACTAATCAAATGTTTACTTTGCAGGCGCAGTAATTTTAACAGGCCTTCACTCGTTGAAAAGTTACGTTAATCCTGTGTCAGAAATAACGATAAGCATTATATTCCCACCTATTGGTGGGAATATTTTTCAGGAACTTTATAATGAATCTACTTAATGCATGTCGCGTAATTGCGCTAGGTTTCAGTGTTTGCATAGCTCCGGTTTTCGCGCTGGAGCTTGCGCCATTGCGCGATGTGCAGTTATTGGAAAGTCCATTCCTACATGCGCAAAATACTAATAAAAATTACTTGATGGCGTTGGATGTTGAAAAATTGCTTGCACCATTCCGCCGCGAAGCTGGTTTGCCATTTAAAGAAACCTACGGCAACTGGGAGTCCACAGGGTTAGATGGCCATATGGGTGGTCATTATGTTTCTGCGTTAGCGCTGATGTATGCCTCTACGCGCGATAAAGCTGTATTGAAACGTTTGGATTATGTCATCGCCGAATTAAAAAAATGTCAGGACAAAATAGGTTCCGGTTATATCGGCGGCATTCCCGCAAGCAACAAAATGTGGAGTGAAATTGCCAAGGGCGACATCCGCGCGGATAACTTCTCTACCAATGAGCGCTGGGTACCCTGGTACAACCTGCATAAAATTTACGCCGGTCTGCGCGATGCTTATCTTTACGCCGATAATACCGATGCGAAAAAAATGTTGGTGAAATTATCCGATTGGACAATCCGATTAACCAAAACATTATCGCCTGAGCAGATGCAAACCATGCTACGCACCGAGCATGGCGGTATGAATGAAATATTTGTCGATGTAGCAGAAATTACAGGCGATAAAAAATATCTCGCCCTCGCACAAGCATTTTCCCATCAAGCGATTTTGCAACCGTTGGAGAAATCCCAAGACCATTTAACCGGCTTGCATGCCAATACCCAAATTCCCAAAGTGATCGGTTTTAAACGCTATGCCGGTGCGACTAATAATCCTGAGTGGAATCGCGCAGCGGAATTTTTTTGGCAAACGGTAATCGATAAACGCACTGTTGCTATTGGTGGAAACAGCGTGAAAGAACATTTTCACGATACACAAGATTTCTCGCCCATGGTCAACGAGGTTGAAGGACCCGAAACCTGCAATACTTACAATATGCTCAAGCTCACCGAGTTGTTGTATCTGTCTTCTGCTACAAATAACTCTGCACCGCAGATTAAATATGTAGATTATTACGAGCGCGCACTCTACAACCATATTTTAGGTTCACAAAATCCCACAACCGGCGGCTTTGTGTATTTCACTCCTATGCGACCCAATCACTACCGGGTCTATTCGCAAGTGCAGGATGGTATGTGGTGTTGTGTGGGGTCAGGTTTGGAGAGCCATTCAAAATTCGCTGAATTTATTTATGCGCGTGATAAAAAATCCAAACACACTCCCG
>NZ_JBRFPI010000001.1:0-43104 GCF_053579595.1 Cellvibrio sp. | reverse complement strand
AACATCAATGGAGGATAGGCCTGGTGAGTTGATTAACCTGTGGCCGTTTGCTTCCAAAATTATGGTGCCTGGAACGGATATCGTATCTCGATCGTTCATTCGCATTGCTGAGTCCACTAGGCCACCCATCCCTTCCCCGAAGCAAATTACGCTGCTCGTGCAGGGATTGGAGCCGTTTTGAGGGTTGGGGGCGGTGCCCAGCATCGTCAACAACACGGACGAGTGGTTTGCGATGCTCAAGCGTGCGGCGAGTGCAGGTGTAAAGAAATTGGTCTTGGCTGATCCGGGTCGTAGTCCTTTCTTAAAACTAGTGGATAAATGTTATAAACGCTGGGATTGCGACATGCATACCTGGTATTGCCTCGAGCCGAAACGTTTCACCGGTAGTTTGCTGATTGTGAATCTGGATAAGAAAGCTGACTAATGGAAGCAGTAAGCAAGGGCATCGTCCCTGATGCGCTGGGCAATTATTTTGTTCATGAGAAATTCCTTCTCGTATCGTTATTGTCAGGTTTTGGTGTTACTTCAAGCGTTTAGATAATTACACCTCGTTGGGTTCAGTTTCAATTGCACGGGTACCGAACACCTTGGTGTAATCCAATTGTGGCTCGGCAAATCGCTGGCCAATTGCTGCCACCTTTTCCACTTCTTTGATGGGAGTTGCGGGAATCGCAGTTGTTGCAGGAATAAAAGGCGCAATTGGTTTAACGTGTTCATAACGGCCAGATGCAATCACTTCATTTTCATCCAATGCCTTCTTCAATAGTTGTTGCACTTGCGCGCTGGGAGACTCGGCAGGGCAGGCGATCATATCCATATAATCAATACCCAAGCGATAGGGTGGCCAACCATTTTCCAAACCGGTTTTTACCAATTGGCGATAGCAATTTTTCGCACGCGCGACATCTTCGGGGTTTTTACGATCAAACAACACTGGAATCGTGCCTGACAGTGTACGCGATGAGCGTGAAGTTACGGCGAGCAGCGGGTCAAATCCGTTATCGGTCAAACATTTGCTCATCACGGTGCGATAGCGTTCCACTTCATCGGATGTAAACGGCACCAGCGGCGCATACCATAAAATGCCGGCGCCATCTTTTGCGGGGTGTGAATTCACATCGAGTTTTTTTGCGGTCGGGTCGAGTGCGTAAGCAATTTTTAAAAACGCGACTATCGGATAACCTTCAACAGTACCGAGAGTATTCACCAGTGCACCAAAGTGACGGCGCAAGGATGAGAAACCCCATTGTGGTAAATAATTCTGGATTTTTTGCAGTTGTTTAATTTGGTTCGGACTAAAACTCCATACGCGGCAATTTTTTAACCGGCGGCGAATATCTTTTACTGAGCCTGCAACCGCTGCACGTGAACCGTACAGTGTCCCTAGTCCTGTCCATGCAGAAATTTTGCGCTCTTTGGCGAGTTGTTTTAAATAATTTGCACGCGCTTCATCCGTTAGGGTCGATGCTAAAGGCGTATCGACTTGAGTGGAGAGAATACGGCAATCGTTCATCATAATAATGCCGCCGATACCGGGAATATCTTCTGCAAGTTTATTCAATTCGGATTGGCTATTGATGAAAGCGTCATTGGTTTTCCATTCGAAGACTAAAATTCGGGTAGCTTCGGGTGAGCGAGCCAATTGCACACGCGCTTTGGTGACTATGCCGAAATTGCCTTGCCGTAATAATCCCGCCCATGAGTAACCGGTGCCCGCATTCCAGCGCTTGGCCATCTCGGGGCAATTTAAATCCTGATAGGTGTGGCGAAACTCGGTGCCGTTGCCCCAGTAACCTTCCAATTCACTGATGGCATCAAAGTGATCGGTAATGGGTGTTAAGCCATAACCGCCGTCGAGTGCATTGCCGAGAATATTGCCGTTAGGGCCAACGCCGGTGGTGGGAACTAATAAATCCGCGCCGCTTTTTTTAATCGCCGCATGTAAATCCGCTTGAGTAACGCCCGGTTCAATTAATGCGGTAGACGATTGCACATCGATATATACGCGGCGCAGTTGCGATAAATCCACAATAAAACTGCGGCTGTCTACGGGTAGCGAAGTACCGTAACCAAAATTGCGTCCTCCGCTGATTGGCCAGAGCGGTATTTTAAATTCATTGGCGAGCGCTAATACTTCCTGAATTGCATCCACTTCTTTAATGACAATGGCACCGGCGGGCAAACGTTGGCTTGCGCCTGTATCTGCTCCGTAATGAAAAGCCGCTTCTTCACGACTCAAGACTTTGGCACCGGGAATACGCAATACTTCGCTGAAAAAAGAGGTAGTCATGTTCATCTTCCTTTCAAATGCTGAATGACAAAAATTGCTTGAAGAGCAAAGGTGGGCTTGTTACTGCTCGCTTAAAAATGTTCAAAAATTCGACACATTTGCAGCAGTCAGACAAGCATCAGCAAGAACTATGACAAAACTAAATTTCTTAATGTTTTCAATGAGTTTAATTATTATTTTGTGAATGATGCCATCAAATTGACGCTTCAATCCTGTGGCGCGTTTTTAGTTTTAGTGATTTAAGCGACAGCGGGGCAGATAAGAAGTGCGGTTGTAATAATAAAAAAATGTGCACTATTAATTTTGCGGAAGTAGGTAAGGGTGGATAATTTGCGTGGAGTGTTAATGGATTAATAATCAAAAATTATGTGCTGCATTCGAATGGAATAAAGCGAGCATTGCTCGCCTTATTACACTGGATTCTTTGCTGTGTTTGTACCAGCAGATCCGTTTGTTTACACCAGCAATTTCTCCAGCGTGCGCTCATAAATTCTGGTCAGCTTATTCAAATCCTCGGCACTAATACATTCATTCACTTTATGGATGGTTGCATTGATGGGGCCAAGTTCAACTACCTGCGCACCTGTTGGAGCAATAAAGCGACCGTCTGAAGTGCCACCCGAGGTTGATAATTCCGTATCCAATCCCGTTTCCATTTTGATCGCATCTACCACCGCATTTACCAAATCCCCGCGCGGTGTTAAAAACGGTTGGCCGCTTAAAATCCACTGCAGGTCGTAGTTAACCTTGTGCTTGTTCAAAATCGCTTCGGTGCGCTCACGTAAAATTTGCTCAGTCAATTCGGTAGAAAAACGGAAGTTAAATACCACCTCCACTTCACCGGGAATCACATTGGTAGCTCCGGTTCCGCCATTGATATTGGATACCTGAAAACTGGTTGCCGGGAAAAATTCATTGCCATTATCCCAATGTTCGGCAGCAAGTTCGGCGAGGGCAGGGGCGAGCTTATGGATAGGGTTGTCCGCTAGGTGCGGATAGGCAACGTGACCTTGGATGCCCTTCACTTTCAAAATCGCGCCCAGTGAACCGCGGCGGCCATTTTTAATCACATCACCCACCACCTTGGTACTGGAAGGCTCACCCACAATGCACCAGGTCATTTTGGTGTTCTGCGCTTCCAGCCATTCCACGACTTTCACGGTGCCGTTAATAGATGGGCCTTCCTCATCGCTGGTGATCAAAAACGCAATGCGGCCTCTGTGGTTAGGATGTTGCGCAATAAAGTTTTCGCAGGCGATTACCATGCAAGCGAGCGAGCCTTTCATGTCCGCCGCACCGCGGCCATGTAACATGCCATCAATAATTTGCGGCTCAAAGGGAGGGTTGTTCCAGTTGGCCTCGGGGCCTGTGGGTACTACATCAGTGTGGCCCGCAAAAGCGAGAAGAGGGCCGCTATCACCACGAATGGCCCAGAAGTTGTCCACTTCGCCAAAACGCAACCGCGAGGTTTTAAAGCCAATCGCTTCAAGGCGTTTAATCATCATTTCCTGGCAGCCGTCATCTTCAGGGGTTACTGAGCGGCAGCGGATCAGGTCGGTGGCGAGTTGCAAAGTGGGGGTTAACGCAGCAGTCATGGTGTCATCCGGCAGTTGGGCATCAATTCGGGAAAAGTTCGCGGTGAATTTTACGCGATTTTGCGCCGGATTCGATGAGTCCTGCGGATAAAAAAGCCCCTGCCGCAATTGAGCCAAGGCTGCGGCAGAGGAGGTGCATTAAAACGGGTTAGTTGATGGGGATACGTTTGGTCTCACTGGCTGGCAACGCCTTGCGCGCGACACTAATGTCCAGTACGCCATTTTTCATGCTCGCGTTGATACTGCCTTGATCACAGTCATCGGGTAGTGCCAGCACGCGTTGGAAACTGCCGTAACTGCGCTCAACGCGATAGTAATGGCGATCTTTTGTTTCCGATTCTTCTTTCTTCTCGCCACGAATGGTGAGCACGCCTTTATTGAGCTCAAGGGTAATATCTTTTTCGGTCACACCGGGTGCTTCCTGGCTGTTGTGGTATGCCTTGTCATCACTCGCTACGTTCAGTTTGGCTTGAAAGCCAGCTGCACTGAAGATGCCGTCGTCTGGCCAGCGGGCGTTGAATGCCGGCAGCGAAAAACCGCGAAATGCATTATCAAACAATCGATCAATTTCACGATGTAATTGCAGAATCGGGTGCGCTGTGTTTGGAGCGGTTTTCTCCTCGGTTTTTTCCAGGTTACGTTTTACGGGAATAGTGGATGTTTTATTGGTTTCTTCATGGGTAAACCAATTCCAGGGGTTAAGTTGTTGCAGGTTCATAAATGCCTCCTATCGCAAAGCAAATATCGCAAAGAAGATGTCATCACTGCTCAATCAATTGAGTAAATCAGCGGGAGCAAAACAATTGCCCCCGCTGTTTACCTTAAGCGGCTTTGCTGGTATCAGCATTGTGTTGGATCAAGTTTCCGCTGTTGTTAATGGCGATGTTTCTGGGTTTCATCGCCTCCGGAATTTCTTTTACCAAACTGATACTCAACAAGCCGTTATTGAGCTGGGCACCAGTCACTTCTACGTGGTCGGCCAAGCTGAACTTGCGCTCGAAACTGCGTGTGGCTATGCCCTGATGCAGATACTTGCGCTCCTCTTTACTGTCTTCGGCTTTTTTGCCGCGCACAGTCAGTACGCCGCGCTCGGTTTGGATATCCAACTCGTGTTGCTCAAAGCCCGCCACCGCCAGGGTGATGCCGTAGCGATTTTCGCCGGTAACTTCGATGTTGTAAGGTGGATAGCCAGCCGCGCTTTGATCGGCGCGTAGAGCTGTATCTAACAATGCACCTAAACGGTCGAAACCTATGGTGCTGCGATAGAGGGGAGAAAGATCAATTGCGTTCATAAAATATCCTCCGTAGGAAGCGATAGAAAATAAAAACAATTAATAGGTGATGGCTCGCACGCGACACCAATCACGTTTCTTATCTAGGGTTACGCCGGGAGGATTCAAGCTTTTGTTTTAATAATAAATATTTATTCTGCGCTAAATGTTTATAAAAATTATTACTAATATTTTTGTGTAATGGGATCTTGAACTTTTTATTAACGTCCCTATCTAATCTCGCGTCTTCGTCCACTACGATTGTTTTCTGGGAATCATCCCGTTACTGAGGAAAAAACAATGTATAACGCGATCACTCAGCTGCGTTCCCGGCGTGCCTTGTATTGGCGTCCGCCGCCAAATTAATTCCCCTGTTTTCCCTAACTGATTTGTGCTACTTCCTCGCCTGAAGGAAGTTGTTACGCCCATTATTTTTGCTGCTTTTTCATTCGTTCATCTAGTTACTTTAATTTGTCTATCCAAGGGAGGCTTTTATGCTGACAGTGTCAAAACTCAAGCGTGCCTATGGTGATTTTGTCGCGGCAGATGCTGTGGATTTTTCCATCGCCAAAGGTGAAATTGTCGGTTTGCTTGGCCATAACGGTGCGGGTAAAACCACCGTGATGAAAATGCTCAGTGGCTATCTTGAACCTAGCGCCGGCCAGATATTCTTCGAGGGAAAACTGCTTGCCGATCACTTGAAAACCCTGCAGCAAAAAATTGGTTATCTGCCCGAGAGTTTGCCGGTGTACCCGGAATTATCGGTTGGCGAGTATTTGGATTATGCCGCTGAACTAAAAGGATTGCGTGGCCTTGAAAAACAACAGGAGGTAAAACGTGTTGTTAATGCAACGGATATTGCTGCGAAATTACTCGCGCCTATTGCAACACTATCGCGCGGTTACAAACAGCGTGTGGGTGTTGCGCAGGCTTTGCTGGGTAAGCCACGGCTGCTCATTTTGGATGAGCCTACCAACGGCCTTGATCCGCAACAAACGTTGCAGATGCGCGAGTTAATTCGCGCAATCGCTAAAGATGCCACCGTTATTTTATCTACTCATATCATGCAGGAAGTAGATGCACTCTGTGACCGTGTATTGATGATGCGCGCAGGGCACTTGGTGCTAGATGAAAAGTTGGCGGATTTGCGTATTAGCCGCTCGCTGTTGCTGAGATCCAGTCTCGCGGCTGACGCGCTGCAAAAAACACTCAGTGTTGTAACGGGAGTGAAGGCAATTGATTTGCTTGTGCACAATCAAGATGAGAGCCATGCGCGTGTGCATTTGGGTGAGGCTGGCGATGTAAAAGCAATCAGCGCTGCAATTGGCAAAGCGATTATCGCCAGCGGTGCAGAACTTTATCAATTGCAACCGGAAACCCGTGACCTTGAAAGTCTGTTCCGCGAAGTGAACAGCAATCTCCCTTTAACCAATGTATCGTCCAATAATAAAAAGGAGGTGCTAGATCATGCAGCCTAAAAATACGATTGTGCGCATCGCTAACAAAGAAATCTCATTGTTCTTTTCATCGCCTATTGCCTATTTATTTTTAGCAGCTTTTGCGGGCATAACCCTGTTTACGTTTTTCTGGGGTGAAGCCTTTTTTGCGCGCAATATTGCCGATGTTCGCCCGCTGTTCGAGTGGATGCCACTCTTGCTGATATTCCTCGCCAGCACGCTCACTATGCGGATGTGGAGTGAAGAGCGGCGCAGCGGTACTTTGGAATATGTACTGACTCAGCCTGTGCCCTTGTGGCATTTTGTGTTAGGGAAATTTCTCGGTTGCGTTGCATTGTTGGTGGTTGCATTGGTGATTACCTTACCGCTGCCGATCACCGTTGCTGTTCTGGGTGATTTGGATTGGGGGCCGGTAATTGCAGGCTATCTTGCAACATTGCTGTTGGGAGCGGCTTATTTAAGTATTGGTTTGTTTGTGTCTTCGCGCAGCGATAATCAAATTGTGAGTTTGATTACTGCGGTGGCCTTGTGCGGTGTGTTTTATTTGTTGGGCAGCAAAGCGATTACCGACTTTTTTGGAACCGCTGCCAGCGAATGGCTGCGCCTGCTCGGCACAGGTTCGCGCTTTGAATCGATTACACGCGGTGTGATTGATGTGCGCGATCTTTATTACTACCTCAGCCTGATTCTGATTTTCCTTGCACTCAATACCTTCGCGCTGGAGCGCGAGCGCTGGGCGGCAACAGGTAATAGGCAACATCACCAAGGCTGGCGTGTGCTTACCGGTTTATTGCTGGTTAATGCCCTTGGCGCAAATCTTTGGCTTGGGCAAATCAACAGCCTGCGGGTTGATGCAACACAAGGTAATCAATATTCCATTTCTTCAGCGACTGAGCATTATCTGAATCAACTGCAAGAACCGCTGTTGATTCGCGGTTATTTCAGTAGCAAAACCCATCCTTTACTATCGCCTTTGGTGCCGCAAATTCGCGACTTGATTAAAGAGTATGAAATTGAAAGTCACGGAAAAGTGCGCGTGGAATTTATTGATCCGGCAACCAATCCTGAACTGGAGCAAGAGGCTAATCAGAAATACGCGATACAACCTGTGCCTTTCCAAATTTCTGATAGATATCAAGCATCGGTGGTGAACTCCTATTTCAATGTGCTGGTGCAATATGGCGATGAGTATCAAGTGCTCGGTTTTCGCGATTTGATCGAAGTCAAAACCGGTGGTGAAGCCGATCTGGATGTCAAATTGCGCAACCCCGAACACGATTTGACGCGCGCAATCAAAAAAGTGTTGCACAGCTATCAAGCTGGGGGGAATTTATTTGACACCGTAAAAGGCGAGCTGGTCTTCAATGCCTATGTATCAGCTGATTCCGCTCTGCCGCAGCCACTACAAGAATTTAAACGCGCGCTTGAAACTGAAATGAAAAAGCAGCAAGAAAAATCGGCTAATCGTTTGAAAGTCAATTTCATCGACCCTGCTGCAGACGGCGGAAAAGTGGGTGAGCAAATCGCGCAGGACTACGGTTTTAATCCCATGGCAACCAGTCTGTTGAGCAATGAGCGTTTTTATTTTTATCTGACCCTCGCACAGGGTGATCAGGTGGTGCAAATTCCACTCGATGATATGAGTGCTGCCAGCTTTGAGCGTAACTTTGCATCGGCATTAAAACGCTTTGCCAGCGGCTTTACCAAAACGGTTGCTTTTGTTGCACCTGAAGCGGCCATGGCAAGTCACTACCAAGCGCAAGGAACACAGTTTGGTCAGTTGGAACAATTTCTCGGTGCTGAATTAAATGTGGTGCGCGAAGATCTGCGCGATGGTTCGGTCAGTGGTGAAGCGGATGTACTCTTCCTTGCTGCGCCTAAAGATCTGGATGAGAAACAATTATTTGCTGTGGACCAATTCCTGATGCAGGGCGGTACTGTTATCGCAGCCACTTCGCCTTATGCTGCATCTTTAAGTCAGCGTAGCCTGAGTTTGCAAAAGCAGGAAAGTGGCTTGAGTGCTTGGTTAAAACATCACGGCCTAAGCATTGATGAAAAACTAGTGATGGATAAGCAAAGTGTGCCTTTCCCGCTGCCGGTTAACCGCAACATCGGCGGCTTTAGTGTGCAGGAAATGCGCATGTTGGATTATCCCTATTTTATTGATGTGCGTGCGGATGGATTAAATGCTGAGAGTGCAATCACCAATAGTTTGCCACAAGCGACAATGGCTTGGGCTTCGCCGATTGTGTTGGATGTTGATAAACAAAAATCGCGCAAAGTAACTGAGCTATTGCGCAGCTCGGATAAATCCTGGGTTAGCGGCGATATGAATATTGCGCCGCAAATTACCAGCGAAGGCATTACGCGCTACCTGCCTAGCGGCGAACAAAAATCGCAATTGTTAGGCGTAATTACCCAGGGGCGTTTTGATTCATTCTTTGCAGGAAAAGAATCGCCGCTATTGAAAAAAGAGAATGCCGATTCCACCAATACGCAGAGCGCGCAATCTGATGCAAGTAAGAATATCGGCAGTGTTATCCAACACTCGCCCGATTCTGCACGCATCATTTTGTTTAGCTCAAATGACTTCCTAAGCGACCCTGTGGTGTCTATGGCGGGCATGGCTAATGGCGGCCAATATTTGAATAGTTTGCAATTAATGGCCAACACATTTGATTGGGCGCTGGAAGATGAAGGGTTGATGAGCATTCGCGCGCGCAGCAACTTCAACCGTACCTTGCCAACCATGGAGCAAAGTACACAAGCATTCTGGGAATACTTGAATTATGGATTGGCTTTGCTGGCGCTGGCGGTCGTCGGGTTTGTTCAGTACCGCGTCAAGCGCGCACGCGAACAACAATATCGCCAATGGTTGGCCAGTTAATCGCAAATACAATTTGCCCTGACTAGAGGTAATTATGATGAATCAATCAGTCACTATTGATGTAAGCAAGGCGCAGGAACAGTTATCCGCATCTGCGTCACCGCTAAAATTATGGCAGCGGCGCTTGACGATTTTATTTATAGCGCAAGTGTTGTTGATACTAGGTGTCTTCGCGTACCAAGAAAATTCGCGCGTACAGGTCGATGCACAACCCTTGCTTGGCATTAAATCTGCCGACATAGACCGAATGGTCATTCAGGATGCCAGCAACAAAGTCACCTTGCAAAAAACCGGCAGCCAATGGCAGTTGCCGGAGTTGCATCAACTTCCTGTTGATAAGCAAAAGTTGGATGAGATATTGCAAAAACTGGATGGCACAAAACTGACCTGGCCGGTGACAACCACAGCAAGCAGTCATCAACGATTTGAAGTTTCCGGAACCAAATTCCAACGGCGAATCGAACTGTTTCAGGGCGATGCCAAAAAAGCAGATCTTTGGTTGGGATCCACACCCGGCTTCAAAAAAATTCATCTACGGCGTGAGGGTGAGAATCAGGTTTACGCTGTCGAGCTAACAGCATTTGAATTTGCGACTGCATCAAATGATTGGCTCAAATCCGATTTGTTGGCAGTCAAGGATGTAACCTCAATCAAAGCTTCTGACTATGAGCTGCAAAAGAATGGTGAAGCCTGGACGTTCGTTGCCACCACTCACGATGCAAATACACAAAAGGTAAATGCAACTAAAGTAACGGAGTTGATGAATGCGTTTGGTAACTTGCAAGTTCAGGAGGTGGTAGCACAAGTACCCCAAGGCGAAACCACAAAAGTATCAGCCAAATCTGCTGCGGGTGAATTTCACTATGAATTTACTAAAGCGGGGAGCGACTATTTTGTGAAACGTAGCGATCGCGATCTGTATTTCAAGCTGTCGCAGAATGAGTTTGAACGCATAGCTAATGTGAAAAAGGTTTCACTACTCGCAAGTGAATCCACTTCCAGCAATACAGCAGCTGATCCTGTTTCTAATTTGGTAAATCAGTCAATGCAGGGGATATTAAATGGCGAGAAATCCAACTAACCGCTATATTTATCTCTGTTGAAAAAAAGCCCGACAGGAAACTGCCGGGCTTTTTTGCAAACAATGGCACGATAACTTTATGTGGGACTTACCCCGCCAACCCCACATAAACCTCATGCACGTCATCGTCATTATCAA
The DNA here is from genome assembly GCF_053579595.1 of Cellvibrio sp. Classification (NCBI taxonomy): domain Bacteria; kingdom Pseudomonadati; phylum Pseudomonadota; class Gammaproteobacteria; order Cellvibrionales; family Cellvibrionaceae; genus Cellvibrio; species Cellvibrio sp. The sequence continues at coordinate 32,385 of NZ_JBRFPI010000001.1, read as the reverse complement.
TCGCAGCAAGGAATGCTTCGACTTCTTCCAGCGCCTCGCCAGATAAGCTCACAGGGTTTTTAGGTTTGTAGCCGAGTTTGGCTGACACTACAGTAAAACCTTGGTCGGGTAATGCTTTTTGTACCAGATCCAAATCGGTTGGGTCTGTATAAAAGGTTGCGGTGCCATCATCGTCTAATTCGAAATCTTGTGCGCCTGCTTCAATCGCTGCGGTTTCGATATCGGCATCTTTATTCGCGGCATTCGCTTCGATAATGCCCAAGTGATCAAAATCCCATGAGACAGAACCTGAGGTGCCGAGTTGGCCTTTGCGGAATAAACCGCGAATATTGGAGATGGTGCGGTTGACGTTGTCGGTGAGGCATTCAACGATCACAGGAACTTGATGTGGTGCATAACCTTCGTAGGTTACTTTTTCATAACTGGCGGCGCCGTCGAGTTGGCCTGAGCCTTTTTTGATCGCGCGCTCTAACGTTTCGCGTGTCATTGAGGCTTTTTTTGCTTGGACGATGGCAAGGCGCAGGCGTGGGTTCATGTCCGGGTCTGCACCGGCGCGTGCAGCGATCATGATTTCTTTGGTGAGTTTGGTAAAAATTTTACCTTTAGCACTCGCCGCTTCTTCTTTGTGTTTTGCTTTCCATTGTGCGCCCATAATTATCGCCTCGTTGTTTGCACAAACCCACTGTGCCTGGTTTATTGTTAGAGGCGCTGCTTACTGCGCCCACCTTGAATGTCGAAAAATAATGCGTTGAAAGCAGGGCGCTGCAAGCGGCGCCCCTACTATTAATTTTTGTGCAGTGCAGTATTTAATTGCAGCGCACTTTTATTGGTTACTACTTCCACTCGACCAGTGATGGAGTTGCGACGGAATACCAAATCAGAAACGCCTGCCAGTTCGCGCGCTTTTACCGTTTTTACTTCGCTACCTGCATCATCCAGCACCACTACTTTTGTACCTGCCGTGATGTAAAGGCCAGATTCTACTTTGCAGCGGTCGCCCAAGGGAATACCGATACCAGCGTTGGCGCCGATCAAGGATTCCTTGCCAACAGAGATCACAATATTACCACCGCCGGAGAGGGTGCCCATAGTGGAGCTACCGCCGCCCAGATCGGAACCGGCGCCTACAAATACACCGGCAGAGATGCGTCCTTCAATCATCGCTGGGCCTTCGGTGCCCGCGTTAAAGTTAACAAAACCTTCGTGCATGATGGTGGTGCCTTCGCCTAAATAGGCACCCAAGCGCACGCGCGCGGTGTGTGCAACACGTACACCTTTAGGTACAACGTAGTTGGTCATTTTAGGGAATTTATCGACGCAGGAAACTTCCAGTTCTTCGCCATTCAAACGAGCTTGCAGTTGACGCGCAGGCAGTTCGTTGACATCGATAGCGCCCTGGTTGGTCCAGGCAACATTCGGCAGTACACCGAAAATACCGGCGAGCACAGTGTTGTGCGGTTTAACCAAGCGGTGCGATAACAAATGCAATTTCAAATAGCCTTCCGGCACTGATGCGGGGTTGGTATCTGTTGCGAGTAAGGTGGCAACCAGTGGGCGTTTGCTATTGATCAGCGCTTTTGCGATTTCAGCTTGCGCGCTATCGCCCGCTATCGTGAGTGCCTGTGCAATTTCGCCCGCTTGATTATTGGTTAAGGCGATCGCTTGGTTACCTTCGGTGTAACCTACAATATTGGCAATGGCTCGCGCGCTTGCTTCTGAAGGACTCAATACTGGGTGCGCATAAAACACCTCCAGCCATTCACCTTTTGCGTTCTGTGTGCCTATACCTAAACCGAGTGCGTAGAGTTGAGTCATTTTTTTTCCTGACGATAGTTCAAATAATTAATTAAAAATGGTGGTGTATTCAGTGTCTTTAAACCGGACATGTTTTTTGTCGCGGGTATCGAGCAATGGGCGCTTTATGAGTGTTGGATTTTCACTGATAACCGTTGCCGCATTGGCTTCGTTGAAGTTGGTTTTAGTGGCTTCGCTCAATTCTTTCCAGGTGGTGCTGCGTTTATTGACGAGCGTTTCCAAACCGATTTCTTCAATCCAGATTTTTACTTGCGCTGCGTTTAAACCATCGGTACGAAAATCGTGAAAGTGATAATCGACCTTATGTTGTTCAAGCCAGATGCGCGCCTTTTTGACTGTGTCGCAATTTTTTATACCGTATAAAGTGATCATAGGTTTAGGGTTTCAATACAATTTTTGGTTTTTTTCGCGTCGGGTAACAAGTCCTGCATATTTCACACACGGTGCCATCGCAACCCCGTGCCGAGCAGAACTCACGGCCGTAATAAATAATTTGTAAATGCAATGCATTCCAGGTGTCTTGTGGAAAAAGACGTTTTAAATCTTTTTCGGTTTGCACCACATTTTTTCCGTTCGTTAGACCCCAGCGCTGCGCGAGGCGGTGGATATGGGTATCCACAGCAAATGCTGGCACATCAAACGCCTGACTCATGACCACGCTTGCCGTTTTGTGGCCTACACCCGGTAAACGTTCAAGCGCGTCCCAATCAGCGGGAACCTGGCCTTGGTGTTCATCAACCAGCATTTGCGATAACACCGAAATCGCTTTGGATTTTTGTGGCGACAAACCGCAGGGACGAATAATTTCCTGAATTTTTTCGACGGGCACTTTTGCCATATCGAAAGGGTTATCTGCCAGTGCAAAAAGCGCTGGTGTTACTGTGTTGACTCGTTCGTCTGTACACTGGGCCGAGAGCAAAACGGCGATTAATAGTGTGTAAGCGTCCTTGTGGTGCAGTGGAATCGGCGGGTTAGGGTAGAGGCTTTGCAGTTTGTGCAAAATAAATTCTACCCGTGCCGCCTTACTTAGGCTCTTGCTCTCACTCATAGCGATTGCACAAATGCCTTGATTCGCTCTGCTGCCTGGATGCATTCAGCCAGTGGTGCAACCAGTGCGAGACGCACATAATGTTCGCCGGGATTAATGCCGCCCGCTTCACGCGCTAAGTAACTGCCGGGTAACACTGTGACTTTTTGTTGGGCAAATAATTGCTGGGCAAAATTTTCGCCTTTGATCGTTGTTTTAGGCCAGAGATAAAAACTGGCATCGGGTTTTGCTACATCCAGCACCCCGTCCAGTATTGCCAGGACTGCATCGAACTTTTGGCGATAGGCTTCGCGGTTGTCGATCACGTGACTCTCATCCTGCCATGCGGCAACACTGGCAAGTTGGGTTGGAACCGGCATGGCGCAGCCATGGTAAGTGCGATAGAGCAAAAACTTTTCCAGGATTTTTGCATCACCGCCAACAAAGCCGGAACGCAATCCCGGCAAGTTGGAGCGTTTGGATAGACTGTGAAATACCACACAGCGGGCAAAATCATCGCGACCTAATTCTGCGCAGGCTTGTAATAATCCAATCGGTGGGTGTTGTTCATCAAAATACAATTCTGAATAGCACTCGTCCGAGGCGATAACAAAATCATATTGGTCAGCAAGCGCAATTAATTGTTTTAGTTGCGCGCTACTCATGACTGCGCCAGTTGGATTGCCCGGCGAGCAAATAAATAATAGCTGACAGCGTTCCCACACGGATGCTGGCACTGCGGCAAAGTCGGGGATAAAATTATTTTCCGGTGTGCAGTTTAAAAAGTAAGGCTCAGCACCGGATAAAATCGCGGCACCTTCATAAATCTGGTAAAAAGGATTAGGTGATACAATTAACGGGTTTGGTTTGCTGCGGTCAACAATCGCCTGTGCAAATGCAAAGAGCGCTTCGCGGGTGCCATTTACGGGCAGTACATGTTTTTCCGCTGTAAAGGTTCCGCTTTTTAAATGGAAGCGTCTGCTTGCCCAAGAGGCGATAGCTTCGCGCAATTCCGGCAAACCCTTGGTGGTGGGGTAATTGGATAATTTACCCAAATTTTTCACCAGAGTTTCCAGAACAAATGCCGGCGGCTCATGTTTGGGTTCGCCGATGGACAACATAATATCGGTGAGCTGTGCAGGTGCAGTTACTGCCGCTTTGAGGGCGGCGAGCTTTTCAAACGGGTAGGGATGTAACTGGTTTAAATCCGGGTTCATAGTGTGTTGTCAAAATAAATTAAAGTTTATCGACGCGCTTATCCAATTGCTCGCAAATTTGTTGTTGTAGTTTTTCGCAGAGCTCTGGGTCGCTCAGGGGTTTTCCTTCGCTGGTGGCGATAAAAAACATATCTTCTACGCGCTCGCCCAGGGTTGCGATGCGTGCATTCAATAATTGGATATCAAAATCCATAAAAATACGGCCAATACAGGCAAGCAGGCCAGGGCGATCCGGGCTGATGACTTCAAGCACGCTGCAATTGCGAATCGTATCGGTATTGAGTGTGGTGCGCGTAGGTGATGCAAAATATTTCAGGCGACGCGGTGTGCGGCGGCCGATTACGTCGCGGTAGTTTTCGTCCACCAAACTGAGTTCATCCATTAGTGCTTGCTGGATTTTTTTCAGCAGAGTGGGGTTGTTGCCTAGCGGCTGACTGTTTTCATTGAGCACAAAAAAGGTATCAATAGTGTAGCCGGATTTGGAGCTGTAAATCTTCGCATCCTGAATGCTGAGATTCGAGTTGCTGAGTGCCGTTGCGGCAGCAACAAATACGTTTTTCTGATTTTTGCTGTACACGAAAATTTGTGTTGCACCGGCCAATTCTTTACTAGTGGTTTTTTTGATCAGCACCAACGGTTTGTCATCGGTACGGGCAGCAATTGCTTCTGTGTGCCATGCGATATCAACAAAGTTTTCGCGTAGGAAGTAGTCGTCACCCATGTCGCCCCAGAGTGCGAGTACTTGCTCTTTGCTCAAACCTTTGCGCGCAAGTTTGCGAATCGCTGCTTGTTGCGTCTCGTCAATTAAATCCTGCTTATCGACGTTGTTTTCCAAGCCGCGACGTAGTGCGCGGCGGGTATCCAAATACAAATTGCGCAGCAAGCTCGCGCGCCAGGTGTTCCACAATTCTTTGTTGGTGCCATTGATGTCGGCAACGGTGAGGCAATATAAATAATCCAAATGTAACTGGTCGCCCACAGTCAGCGCGAAATTATGGATGACCTCTGGATCGGAAATATCTTGCTTTTGTGATACCTGCGACATCAACAAATGTTTTTCAACCAGCCAGCAAATCAAACGCGTTTCGCGCGGTGATATGCCGTGGCGCGCGCAAAATTCTTCTGCATCGACTGCACCGAGCGTGGAGTGATCGCCACCGCGACCTTTACCGATATCGTGATACAAACCGGCGATATAAAGCAGCTCCAGTTTGGGTAGGCGATTCATAATAGTCGCGGCGACCGGAAAATCTTCTTTTGCCGATGGCAACAGGAAGTTACACATGTTCTGCACTACTTTGAGCGTGTGCGCATCGACAGTGTATATGTGAAATAAATCGTGTTGCATTTGGCCGGTAACCTGGCCGAATTCCGGCAGGTACAAACCGAGAATGCCATAGCGCGACATGCGCTTTAATTGTTCAACCAAACCGGCGGGCTGCTGCAGTAATTTAATAAACAGCTGGGTGTTTTTTGGACTGGAGCGGAAGCTGTCATCAATTAAGTGGCGGCTCTCGCGAATCCACCGAATAGTAGATGCACGCACGCCTTCAATCTGTGGGTTTTGCGCCATCAGCACAAACATTTCCAGCAGTGCCGACGGGTTTTCTTCAAAGACATAGGTATGTGTTGCTTCGATATAGTTGTCGCGCAATTGGAAGCGTTCGTTGATCGATACCACGCTTTTGGTTTTGCCTTTTTGCAATATGGCTTCGGACAAAAATTGCAGTACTACATCGTTGAGTTCGCGCAACGCGAGCACGGTGCGGTAGTACTTGTGCATGAATTGCTCTACTGCCAAGCCTTCCTTGCCATCGACGTAGCCAAAAAATTTTGCGATCTCGCGCTGGTAATCAAACAGCAAGCGCTCTTCCGGACGTTTGGCTGTCATGTGCAGCGCATAGCGCACGCGCCATAAATATTCTTCACCGGAATTGAGCAGGGAAAATTCTTCGTCGGTAAAAAATCCTTTACCTTCCAGCTGTTTAATCGTGCGTACACCAAAGTAACGCTTGGTAACCCAATTGATGGTTTGGATGTCGCGCAAGCCGCCGGGGGCGTTTTTGATATTGGGTTCGAGGTTGTATTCGGTATCGTTGTACTTTTTATGGCGATCCAATTGTTCCTGATATTTTGCGCGGAAAAATTCTTCGATCGGCCAAATTTTATCGGGGTTTGATTCTTGTAGCAGTTCATAGCGCAGCGATTGGTCGCCGACCAAAGTGCGCGATTCCATAATGTTGGTGGCGACGGTGATATCTGTGCGTGCAATTTCAATCGTTTGTTTGACGGTGCGCACGCTGCTGCCGATTTCCAAACCTATGTCCCACAGGAGCGTGAGAAATTTTTCGATATTGTCTTTGCAGCTTTCCAATATTTCAGGGCGGTGCAAAATTAACAAATCGATATCGGACCCTGGATGCAACTCGCCGCGTCCATAGCCGCCAACGGCTTCAAGACTTATGCTGTCCGGCCATTCAAATTGATACCAGGCGTAGTGCAATACACAGTCGATAAATAACGCTCGTTCATACACCAGTGCGCGTATGTCTTCACCTTCAATAAAGCGGCGATTGGCTTGGGTGCCCGCTGCGTTAATTGCGTCCTTAAAAACCGTGATGATGGGTTTTTCGGCCAGCGCACGACGAAAGCGGCTCTGGTCAAAGAAAAACAATGGCCGCTCAAAGTAGGGCACCGCATTAATCGACATGGGTTTACTGGATTCCTGAGGAATTGACGGCTGGGCTGTTGCGGTGGTTGAGGCGGGTTTGTTAAAAACCCGCTTTAAAAAATCCGGCAGGCTCATCGCTTAAAAAACTTCGCCGGTGCGTGCGGTTAGTACTTCCACGCCGTCTTTAGTCACCACCATGGTGTGCTCCCATTGCGCGGAAAGGCGGCCGTCTTTTGTCTCTACTGTCCAGCCGTCATTTTTCAATTTGGTTTGCGGTTTGCCCGCGTTAATCATTGGCTCGATGGTAAAGGCCATGCCTTCTTTTAATTCCATGCCGGTGCCCGGGCGACCGTAATGCAGGATTTGTGGATCTTCATGGAATACTTTGCCGATCCCATGGCCGCAATATTCGCGCACCACCGAGTAATAGGCGCCTTCAGCATGCTGTTGGATGACATGGCCGATATCGCCCAAGCGACATCCTGGTTTCACCAGTTTGATGGCTTTGTACATGCATTCCTGGGTGATATTAACCAAGCGCTCAGCGTGCGGGGCGGGCGGGCCGACAAAATACATAGCGCTGGTGTCGCCGTGGTAGCCCTCGTAAATCACGGTCACATCAATATTGATGATGTCGCCGGTTTTAAGGACTTTTTTATCGGAGGGGATTCCGTGGCAGACCACTTGATTGACCGAGGTGCAAATCGATTTGGGAAAACCGCGATAGCCGAGGCAGGCGGGAATGGCTTTTTGCACATTCACTATATGATCGTGGCAGAGCTTATCCAGCTCGGCGGTGGTCACGCCCGGTTGTACGTGTGGTCCAATCATTTCCAGCACTTCGGCAGCCATACGGCCAGCGATGCGCATTTTCTCGATTTCTTCCGGAGTTTTGATAGTAACTGACATGAATTCAGGCAATCTCGGCGGGTAATTAAAAAGATGCCGCATTCTAAACGATTCTATGCCGGTTTGACCAAGATCAATCCTTTATTGGTGTAATAGCCAGAACTCGTAGCCCGCTATGAAGCTTAGCGGAATACGGGATGCCTCCCGTTTCCGCCCTAACACTTGTTATTGTGCAGCTCGCGCTCGCAAACTGGTCAGGGTATGAATCACCCCGCGCAATTCTGCCAGGCCTTTCATCCGCCCAGCGTATGAGTAGCCTGGGTTGATGCCTGGCTTGCCAATTTCATCGCCCATTAAATGGCCGTGATCCGGACGCATGGCGATCTTGGGAAGATTGATTCCCGCTTTTGTCCGACGCTCTTCTTCATCTAATAAGGCATCAATCAGGCCGACCATATCGTTGTCGCCGTCGAGATGATCCGATTCAAAGAAGGAGCCGTCATCTTCGCGTTTGATATTGCGCAGATGCACAAAGTAAATCCGCTCGCCAAATTCACGCGCCATGGCAACCAGATCGTTATCGCAGCGCGCGCCGTAAGAGCCCGCACACAGTGTCAGTCCATTGGCGGGGCTGGGGACGGCGTTGAGCAGCGCGCGGGCGTCATCAGCAGTTGAAACTACGCGCGGCAATCCGAATAACGAGAATGGTGGGTCATCGGGGTGGATGCACATGCGTACGCCCGCTGCTTCGGCGACGGGGATAATCTCGCGCAGGAACGCAAACAAGTTGGCGCGCATGCCTTCATCGCCCATTTGGATAAACAGGTCGATAGCGGCGCGGATACCATCGCGATCATAGGAGCCTTCACCGCCCGGTAAGCCGGCGATGATATTTTTTTCCAACAGGACTTTTTCTTCATCGCTCATGACATCCAGGCGCGCCTTGGCTTTGGCGAGCACATCCGGGCGATAGGATTGTTCGGCACCGGGGCGCTTCAGTATATAGGCATCGTAAGCGGCAAAATCGCTCATTTCAAAACGCAGGGCGCGCGCATTATTGGGCAAGGTGTAATTGAGGTTGGTGCGCGTCCAATCGACCACTGGCATAAAGTTGTAGCAGACATCGTAAACACCGGCAGCGCCGACGTTGCGGATCGACTCTTTATAGTTGTCGATATAGTGCTGGAAGTTGCCGGTGCGGGTTTTGATGTCGTTGTGCAACGGGATGCTTTCGATCACCGCCCATTCAAGGTCGCTGGCTTCGATTAAGCGTTTGCGTTCGAGGATGTCCGCCATCGGCCAGGCAGCTCCAGTCGGGATATGGTGCAAGGAAGTCACTATGCCGGTTGCGCCGGCTTGGGCGATATTTTCAAGGCTGACTGTGTCTTTAGGGCCAAACCAACGCCAGGTTTCTTTCATTGTGGGCTCTCTGGAGATCATTATGGTTGATTGCACTAGTGTACAAGTTGAAGTCGGCGCAGCCTAGGGGGCTAAGCAGTTCCTTACACTGTGAAAATCCGCCCCAAACTGTGTTTTGGGTTCCTCCAGTGGGATTTTTGTGGTATAAAGCGCGCCTCTTTTTGGGATGACTAGTTCACCCGCAAGAGAATCATTGTTTTTTAACGTAATTTACCAACGTCACATATATACCGACACGCAAAACCTGGGTGCCCAATGCTCGCTCAAGCGAACATGATGGTTGGTTAGCGGGGTATGTAGAGGCCTAACCCAGTAGGAATACTAAAATGCCACAAGTAAGCATGCGCGACATGTTGTCTGCCGGTGTCCACTTCGGTCACCAAACCCGTTACTGGAACCCAAAGATGGGTAAATACATCTTCGGTGCACGTAACAAGATCCATATTATTAACCTTGAGCACACCGTTCCTGCATTCAACGAAGCTTTGGCTTTGGTGCAGCAAATGGCGTCGCAAAAGAAAAAAATTCTGTTTGTTGGTACCAAGCGCGCTGCGCAAAAAATTATCAAAGAGCAGGCTGAACGTGCTGGCCAGCCTTTCGTAAGCCACCGTTGGTTAGGTGGTATGTTGACCAACTACAAAACCATCCGTGCGTCTATCCGTCGTCTGTCAGAGCTGACTACCCAAAGCCAGGACGGTACCTTCACCAAGCTGACCAAAAAAGAAGCTTTGATGCGTACCCGCGATATGGAAAAGCTGGAGCGTTCTATCGGTGGTATCAAAAACATTGCTGGCTTGCCTGATGCAATGTTTGTAATCGACGTTGATCACGAGCGTATTGCCATTCAAGAAGCTAACAAGTTGGGAATCCCTGTTATTGGTATCGTTGATACTAACAGCAACCCTGAAGGCGTTGACTATGTAATTCCAGGTAACGACGACGCCATTCGTGCGATCAAGTTGTACGTTGCTGCTATTGCTGACGCTTGTCTGGAAGGTGGTAAATCAGCATCTTCAGTTCCAAACAAAGATGAATACGTAGCTGCCGAAGGCGCTGCTGAGTAATCGCAAGCAGTAATCAAACGACCATAAAACTCCAGTAGCCTGCATACAGGTACTGAGTTGTCGGAAGAGGGGGCTTGGCCCCCTTTTTTCAAAATTGAATTCGAACATTTCTATAGAGGAAACAACCATGACAGCTGTTACTCCTGCATTGGTAAAAGAACTGCGCGACCGTACTGGTTTGGGCATGATGGAATGTAAAAAAGCGCTGGGCGAAGCCAATGGTGATGTTGATTTGGCGATCGAAAACCTGCGTAAAGTATCTGGCTTGAAAGCGGCTAAAAAAGAAGGCCGTACTGCGGCTGATGGTGTTGTTGCGGTTAAGGTTGCTCCAGACAACAGCTACGGTGTAATCGTAGAAGTTAACTCTGAAACTGATTTCGTTGCGCGCGATGCCGGCTTCCTGGCTTTCGTAAACACTGTGTTGGATAAAGCGTTCACTACCAAGCAATCTGACGTTGCTGCTGTTATGGCGGGCGAGTTGGAAGCGGCACGTGAAGCACTGGTACAGAAAATCGGTGAAAAAATCAGCGTTCGTCGCATCAGCTTGGTTGAAGGTGGCGTAGTTGGTGGTTACTTGCATTTGAACAACCGCATCGCGGTATTGGTTCAATTGGAAGGTGGCAACGAAGAAACTGCTAAAGACGTTGCTATGCACGTGGCTGCGGTTAACCCACAAGTGGTTAGCTCTGACCAGATGCCGGCTGACGTAGTAGAGAAAGAAAAAGAAATCATCCGTGCTCAACCAGACATGGCTGGTAAACCAGCTGAGATCGTTGAGAAGATGATTGTTGGCCGTATCAGCAAGTTCCTGAAAGAAGCTAGCTTGGTTGATCAAGCTTTCGTTAAGAACCCGGAGCAAACTGTTGCCCAATTCGCTAAAGCAGCGGGTGCAACTGTGAAGAATTTTGTGCGTCTGGAAGTGGGCGAAGGTATCGAAGTTGCAGTAGTAGACTTCGCCGCTGAAGTTGCTGCACAAGTTGCTGCATCAAAAGCCTAATTAGTTGTTGCTGATCAGCTTTTAAAAACCCGCACAGGGTAGCCTGTGCGGGTTTTTTGTTGGCGGCGGGATGTGAGTTGGGTTGTGAAAAAGAGGCTGGGTGGGCGCCACCCCGCCTCTTTTTTTCTGTTACACTGCACCGATTTTTTCGGCCCCTCAGCATGGGTGGGCATTAGCGGCTAACTCATTGTTTTGGAGAGCATTTATGTCCGGCCCAAGAGATAAAAAGTACAAGCGTATTTTATTGAAACTCAGCGGCGAAGAGCTGATGGGTACCGAGGGTTTCGGGATTGACCCCAAGGTGCTCGACAAAATGGCCTTGGAAATTGGCCAGTTAGTGGGCATAGGTGTGCAGGTGGGATTGGTAATCGGCGGTGGCAATTTGTTCCGCGGTGCGGCGCTCAGTGCCGCTGGCTTGGATCGTGTTACCGGCGACCATATGGGCATGTTGGCCACAGTGATGAATGCCTTGGCGATGCGTGATGCCTTGGAGCGGTCCAATATTTCTTCCCGTGTTATGTCGGCCATTCCCATGAGTGGTGTGGTTGAACATTATGATCGCCGCCGCGCCGTACGTTTTTTGAATTCTGGTGAAGTGGTTATTTTTTCTGCCGGTACCGGAAATCCCTTTTTTACTACGGATTCCGCCGCTTGTTTGCGCGGTATTGAAGTCGATGCCGATATCGTGTTGAAGGCAACCAAGGTGGATGGTGTTTACTCCGCTGACCCGAAAAAAGATCCAACCGCAACCAAATATGATCGCCTTTCTTACGATGAAGTCTTGGATAAAAAGTTGGGTGTGATGGATCTGACGGCTATTTGTTTGTGCCGTGAGCACGATATGCCGGTGCGTGTATTCCGCATGAATAAAACCGGCGCACTGTTAAATATCGTTGTAGGTAGCAACGAAGGTACTTTGATCGAAGAGGACAAATCATGATTAATGACATCAAAAAAGACGCCGAAGCGCGTATGAAAAAAGCCGTTGAAGTGCTTTCTTTGAATTTCAATAAAATTCGCACTGGCCGCGCACATCCAAGCTTGTTGGATGGCATTCTTGTTGATTACTACGGCACTCCAACGCCGCTGGCGCAAGTGGGTAACATTAATATTGAAGATGCACGTACCCTGTCTATTAGCCCATGGGAGCGCAACCTGGTTCCGGCTATTGAAAAAGCGATTATGAAGTCGGATTTGGGTCTAAATCCATCCACCAACAATGGCTTGATCCGTATTCCGCTGCCGATGTTGACGGAAGAAACGCGCAAGAATTTTATCAAGCAGGCGCGTGCTGAAGCAGAGAATGGCCGTGTTGCTGTGCGCAACGTGCGCCGCGACGTATTGGGCGATGTAAAAGCGCTGCTCAAAGACAAGGCAATCGGCGAAGACGATGATCGTCGTGCACAAGATGAAATCCAAAAAATTACCGACAAATATATCGCCGAAGTTGATAAGGCTCTCGCTGCAAAAGAAGTGGATTTAATGGCTGTTTAATCCGCATCACCCGGTTGGGGCTGGCGCTGTGTATGGCTGCCCCGATCTCACCACACAGCACCACTACACAATACTTATAGACACCAGATTACAAAAAGCAAAAACGGGTTATCGATCTATTCGATAAAAACCTGCTGCCGGGAGAGTATGCGTGACTGACAATAGCCTTCGCCACGTGGCGATCATTATGGATGGCAATAATCGCTGGGCTAAACAGCGCGGTATGGCGGGAGTTTCCGGACATAAAGTGGGTGTGGAGCGCATCCGCGATGTGATGGCGGCATGTCAGGAAGTGGGAGTGGAAGTCCTCACTGTATTTGCATTTAGTAGCGAAAATTGGCGTCGCCCGCCGGTGGAGGTGGAGGCACTTATGTCGCTGTTTCTGCTGTATCTCAAAAACGAAGCCAAAGCGCTCAAGAAAAAAGATGTGGCACTGCGTGTGATTGGCAATCGCGAGCGCTTTAGTCCTTCTATCCAAAAAGCCATAGCTGCCGCAGAAGAATTGACGCGCGGTGGTAAAACTACGTTGGTCATTGCGGCCGATTACGGCGGCCGCTGGGATATTGCTGAGGCGGCAAAAAAGCTCGCACTCCAGGTTGCGGGAGGTGAATTGGATCCGGCGGCAATTACCGAAGACTCACTACACGAGCACACTTGTCTTGCAGACTTGCCGCCGCTGGATTTATTGATCCGCACCGGTGGTGAAGTGCGCATCAGTAATTTTTTATTGTGGCAGTGCGCTTATGCCGAGTTGTTTTTCAGCGAAAAACTCTGGCCGGATTTTGATGGTGACGAGCTGAAAAAAGCCGCTGCCAGTTTCCATGAGCGCCAACGCCGTTTTGGTATGACGGGCGATCAAATCGATGCGGGGGCAGTCCATGCTTAAACAGCGTGTTATTACCGCTCTGGTGCTTGCCGTTATTTTCCTCTCGGCCTTATTTGGTTTGCCTGCCGGTTATTTTTCATTTTTTATTGGTGCTGTTTTATTAATTGGCGCTTGGGAATGGGCTAGTTTGTCTGGGTTTTCCGCCCTGTGGCAGCGCCTTGTTTACTCTTTCACGCTCCTGATTCTCCTGATTATTGCGTCGCGCTATTTGGGTTTTGAAGGAGAGGCTAGCCCCCAACTCAATAATTTGGTTATCCGCGATTTATTAATTATGGGTTGTGGTTGGTGGGCGCTGGCGTTGTTGTTGGTGCAAGGCTATCCCAGCAGCAGTGTGCTCTGGGGGCATAAAGTATTGCGTCTAGCGATGGGCGTAATGGTGTTGATCCCCACGTGGGTCGCTCTGGTTTACGTTCGCCAGCAACACAATGGCGCTTGGTTGGTGCTCTTGCTGATGCTGGTTGTCGCGGTAGCGGATAGTGGCGGCTATTTTGCCGGGCGCCGTTTTGGCAAGCACAAGTTGGCACCGGCAGTCAGCCCGGGTAAAACCTGGGAAGGATTTGCTGGGGGATTTTTAGCAAATTGCCTGCTTGCTCTGATTCTTAGTGAGGTGTTGGGCGCGAGCCTGCTGCTTATGCTGGCGTTGATTGTCCCTACCAGTTTGATTTCGGTATTAGGTGATTTGTTGGAGAGCATGGTCAAGCGTCATGCAGGGGCAAAGGACAGTGGTAGCATTTTACCCGGCCACGGCGGCATTCTTGATCGTGTAGACGGTATTACTGCCGGTGCTCCGGTATTTGCGTTGGCGCTGCTGGCAAGCGGCGCGTTTAGCTCGGGTGTGGGTGTTTAAATGCAGACTATGCCTCAGCAAATTACTATCCTTGGTGCGACCGGCTCAATCGGCGTCAGTACATTGGATGTTATTGCTCGCCATCCGGGGCGCTATCAGGTATTTGCGTTAAGTGCCGATCGTCGTTGGCAGCTATTGGCAACTCAATGTTTGATACACAAACCCCGTTATGCAGTACTTAATGATCCAGCCGCTGCGCTTGAATTGGAGCGCGAGCTGCGCCGTCAGGGCGGTGCAACGGAAGTGCTACAAGGCGCAGATGCTTTAGCAGCAGTTGCAGCGCATGAGCAAGTCGATACCGTTATGGCTGCAATTGTGGGGGCGGTTGGATTGCTACCAACTTTGGCTGCGGTTAAGGCGGGCAAAAAAGTTTTGCTTGCCAATAAAGAGGCCTTGGTAATGGCGGGTGGATTGTTTACCCGCGCTGTGGCTGAACACGGTGCAGTCCTGTTGCCCATCGACAGCCAACACAACGCTATCTTTCAATCTCTCCCCAATCATCGCACTGATTATCTGGCCGAAGGCCTTAAATCGAGTGGTGTGAGAAAAATCCTGTTGACGGCGTCTGGCGGCCCTTTCCGTAATACCCCCATCGCCGATCTTGCCAAAGTGACGCCCGAGCAAGCTTGCGCCCATCCCAACTGGAGTATGGGGCAAAAAATTTCGGTCGATTCAGCCACTATGCTGAATAAAGGGCTGGAGCTAATTGAAGCCTGCTGGCTGTTCAATACCCACCCGCAGCAGGTGCAGGTGGTAATCCATCCGCAGAGCGTTATTCACTCTATGGTCGAATATATCGACGGTTCGGTATTGGCGCAGCTGGGTAATCCCGATATGCGCACACCTATTGCCCATGCCTTGGCTTGGCCAGAGCGGATTGAATCGGGTGTGTCCAGCCTTGATCTTATCGCTACCGCCCGGCTCGACTTCAGTGCGCCGGACTATGAGCGTTTTCCATGTTTGCGCCTGGCGCAGCAGGCTGCAGAGGTTTCTGGCTCAGCACCGGCAATACTCAATGCTGCCAATGAAATCGCAGTAGCTGCATTTTTGAATCGTACAATCCGCTTTGACCAGATAGCCTCGGTTATCGACCATGTGCTTTCGCATCTTTCATCCTGTGATCCGCACAATCTGGCACAGATCCAAAGCGCCGATGCAGAAGCTCGCGCTCTGGCGCAGCAGTTGATTGCGCGCTGGTGACTTTTATCCTGAGGCAGTATCCATGGAATTAATCCAGACGATTGTGTCTTTTCTGGTGGCTTTGCTAATTCTGGTTTCAATCCATGAATTCGGACATTTTTATGTTGCGCGGCGCTGTGGCGTGAAGGTGCATCGCTTTTCCATTGGTTTTGGCAAAGTACTTTGGTCATGGCGGGATAAGCTGGGTACCGAGTATGCTTTGGCAGCATTGCCGTTGGGTGGTTACGTCAAAATGCTGGATGAGCGCGAGGGCGATGTGGTGCCGGAAGAACGCCATTTGGCCTTTAACAATAAAACGGTATGGCAGCGTATTGCGATAGTAGCGGCTGGCCCGCTGGCTAATTTTTTATTGGCGATACTGCTGTTTTGGATACTATTGCTGCAAGGGCAGCGCGATTTAATTCCAGTCATTGATAAGGTGGTGCCGGGTTCAGTAGCGGCCCAAGCGAGCTTGGAATCGGGGCAGGAAATTGTCGCAGTCGATGGGGAGCCAACGCCGACCTGGCAAGCACTCAACAAGGCTTTGCTGAATCGTTTGGGTGAAACAGGCAAAATCAGCTTTACGGTTGCCTATCCGGACTCTCATTTTAATTATGAATCTGAAGCCCAGTTGGTTGAGTGGCTGCGTGATTCAGCCGATCCCAATCCGATAGAGGGGTTGGGCATTACTTTATCCCTCCCAAAAATCCCCCCTATTGTGGGCGAGGTTCTTACCTCCAGCCCCGCAGAGAAAGCCGGTCTAAAAACAGGCGATAAGATTCTCAAGGTGGATGATTTGGCGATCGATGACTGGCAAACCTGGGTTGAATACGTGCGCAAACATCCAGGCAACGCATTGCAAGTCAGTTTCGAGCGAGATGCGCAGATTTTGCAAGTAACCCTTATTCCAGAATCGGTGGAGGAAGATGGGCAGCGTCTTGGGCGTATAGGTGTTGGGGTAAAAGCTTACACTGTACCGGAAGAGATGATCCGCTCTTATGACTATTCTATTGCCGGTGCCTTTGTGGCCAGCGTCAACAAAACCTGGGAAACCTCGGGATTTGTTCTTTTATCAGTCAAAAAATTGATTCTTGGCGAAATTTCCACGAAAAACTTGAGTGGACCGATAACCATTGCTAAGGTGGCGGGCTCTTCGGCCGAGAGCGGCCTGAGGAGCTTTATTGGTTTTGTCGCCCTGCTCAGTGTATTCCTGGCAGTCTTCAACCTTTTACCTATCCCGGTACTGGATGGTGGGCACTTATTTTATTACTTGATTGAAGTAATTAAGCGGAAACCGGTGTCCGACAAAGTGCAGATGCTGGGGTATCAGGTTGGGCTCTTTCTGGTGATCAGTCTAAGTATCCTGGCGCTGTATAACGACATAATGCGGCTTTGATCTGGCAGTTCTGTGCCGGGCTGCGACCAACATTCATTTATGATTAGAACAGATTCTATGAAGCGAGTTTTGATGCGAGTTATTGGCTGTTTTCTGGCGCTATTCCTGTCTTTTGCGGTACAGGCGCAAACCTTTCGTGTAAGCGACATTCGTGTAGAAGGTTTACAACGTGTGTCCGCAGGTACCGTCTTTAGTGCCATGCCTATCCGTGTTGGCGATGTTCTTACCCAGGCTGATATTCAAAATGCGACCCGCGAATTATTTAAAATCGGCTACTTCTCCGATGTTGCTATCAAGCGTGATGGCGATGTACTGGTATTGGTGATCAAAGAGCGCCCAGCCATCAACAAGATCGAGCTGAAAGGCAACAAAGCCATCAAAACTGAAAACCTGATGGACAGTTTGAAAGATAATAATTTGTCTGAAGGGCAAATTTTCCAGCGTGCAACTTTGGAAGGTATCACCCAGGCATTGCAGCGTGAATATGTGAACCAGGGCCGCTATGGTGCGAGCGTGAATATCGAAATTGAAGATATGCCGCGCAATCAGGTAAAAGTATTGGTAAAAATTGATGAAGGCAGCCCTTCGCGCATTAAGCAAATCAATATTGTAGGCAACAGTAGTTACACTGAAGAAGAGCTGATTGATTTGTTTGAATTGAAAACGACCGGTATGTGGTCGTGGATTTCTGGCAATGACAAATACAACAAAGAGAAAATGAAAGGGGATTTGGAGCGCCTTGAATCCTGGTACATGGATCGCGGCTACCTGAATTTCAAAATTGATTCATCGCAAATTTCACTGAGTCCCGACAAAGCTAAAATTTTTATCACAGTGAACATTACCGAAGGTGATATTTACCGTGTCAGTGACATAGATCTCGCGGGTGATCCGGCCATTGATGAGCAGATTATTCGCAGTATGATTTTGATGCGTAAAGATCAAATCTTTTCGCAAATACTTATGACTACGTCAGAAGAATATGTCACCAAGCGTTTAGGTAATGAGGGTTATACCTTTGCCAAGGTAGAAGGTATGCCTGAGCGTAACGATGCTGACAAAACGGTAAAGATTACTTTTTTCATCGAACCCGGTAAGCGCGCTTATGTAAACCGGATTAATTTCCGCGGCAACACTAAAACTGTCGATGAAGTATTGCGGCGTGAAATGCGCCAGATGGAAGGCGGCTCAGCTAATTCTGCACAAATCGAAAATTCCAAAGTGCGCTTGGAACGCTTGGGCTACTTTAAAGAAGTGAAAGTAGAAAACAAAGAAGTTCCCGGCACATCTGATCAAATTGACGTTGAATACACCGTTGAAGAGCAACCATCAGGCAGCATGGGACTGCAAGTGGGTTATGCACAATATTCAGGTTTGCTTTTCTCTGCGAGCATCCAGCAAAACAACTGGTTTGGTACGGGCAAACAAGTGGGCTTCAGTTTTAGTCACAATCGTTATCAAACTGCCTATAACTTCAATTACAACGATCCTTACTTCACGCCTGACGGTGTAAGCCGTGGTATGAGTTTGTATTACACCAAGAGCGACTATGGTTCATACAACGTAACGCCATATAGTACTAACGTTTATGGTGGTAAGCTGAATTTTGGTTACCCGATTTCTGATATCGAGCGTATTGGTTTTGATATTGGTTTGCGCAGTCTGGAAGTGGAGCCGACAAGTTATTCTTCTCAGGAAATTATTCGTTCACCACTTTGGAATCCAAACACAGGCTACATCACGCAGGCTCAATATTACGAGTTAGTTCAAAAATTGAATAATGGTATCGATTTTCCTAATGGCATTTTTACGCCACAGGCATATAGCGAAGAAATGCTAAATGCACCTGGCTTTCTGGATGTCTATGGTGACACGTTTAATGATGCACAAGTGAGCATGTATTGGTTGCGCTCAACACTAAACCGCGGAGTGTTGGCTAATCGTGGAGCGTCACAACAACTTACATTCGAGCTGTCGTTACCTGGCGGTGATTTGCAATATTATAAATTTGACTACACAGGGCAAATATTTACACCGCTTACAAGATCACTGACTTTGCGGTTGCATACCCGTTTGGGATATGCGGGAGCATATGGTGATCTGGATGAATTGCCCTTCTTTGAGCATTATTACGCGGGAGGGTTTGGTTCAGTGCGTGGTTTTGAACGCAATACACTCGGCCCGCGTAGTTCACCGCAACGCACTGCTGTTAGTACGCCAACGATATGGGACGACCTAAATGGTGATGGTGACTATACTGGTGATGCCGGAGAGGTCGGGGGGGGGGCTTACATACTGTGTGAAGACCCTGATGCGCCTGGGGTTGGTTCCAGCGGTCAGAATGGTGTAGTGCGTGTATGCAATCCCGGTGAATTGATCAGTGATGCGATTCTAGGTAGTACGTATACCAGTAGAACCCGTGGTGCATTTGGTGGAAATGTGCTGATTCAGGGCGGCGCGGAAATTTTATTCCCGCTACCCTTCATCAAGGATCAGCGTTCTATTCAGACAACGTTCTTTTTGGATGCAGGTAATGTCTTTGATACAGATTGCGGTGCAACACAGCTCAATTGTTATGGTGTTGATATAGACCGTATTAACGCATCTGTGGGCTTCGGTTTAACCTGGATTTCAGGTTTTGGTCCTATGACGTTTAGTATCGCCGAACCGTTTAGGGAGAATGAGGCAGATCGTACAGAGGTGTTCCAGTTCTCCTTGGGACAAACTTTCTAACAATAATTTTTCAATATCATTTCAAGAGGAATAGATTGTGACTGTCACACAAAAAATGTTTGCTGTAGTTGCATTGTCGCTTATGTCAGCTGTTTCATGGGCACAAGGTAAAGTGGTTGTGCTCGATCCAACTGGTGCAGTGATGGGTACTGCCGCAGCAAAAGCTAAATTTGAAAAATTGCAAAAGAGCGCAGAATTTGCTGCCGCTAAAGCAAAGTTAGAAGGTTTACAAGCAGACATAAAAGCATTGCAAACCGAATACCAAAAAGATGGATTGACTTGGAGTGCAGAAAAGCGTGCCGAGAGCGAAAAGAAATTGCAGAGCCTTGGTCAGGACTACCAATTCCAAGGTAAAAAATTGCAGACCGAGCAACAAGCTTTGATGCAACAAATCATGCAAGAGATCGGCCCAAAAATGGAGGCGGTTGTTAAGCAATTAGTTGAGTCAGAAAATATCAGCATGATTGTTGATGCGAAGGCCGTCATGATGTCAAAGCCAGAAAATGATTTGACTCCCAAGGTGACTGCCTTGCTTGATAAAGCCAAATAAGATCGGGCTTTCTGTACATGAAGCGTTCTTATCTATTGGCTGAATTGGCGCAACTGCTGGGTGCAGAGTTGCGTGGTAATGCAGAGCAAGAGATAAGCGCGCTCGCCACTTTGCAGTCTGCTGGTTCAACAGACTTAAGTTTTATTGCTAATCCTGCCTACAAAAAGTACTTGTCTGCAACGCAAGCTGGCGCATTGCTTGTCAATGCCGAGCTTGCCGGTGCGTTTGAGGGTAATAAGTTAGTGGTTAAAAACCCTTATGTCGCTTACGCCAGGTTGTCTGCGATATTTGAATTTCTCCGCGCCCCATATTCCGGCATTCATCCCGCAGCAGTTGTAGGCAATGATTGCATCTTGGGTGAAAGAGTTTCTATTAGCGCAAATGCAGTTATTGGCGATGGAGTGATCTTGGCTGATGGTGTGATTATTGGTGCAGGCAGCTATGTGGGTAATGACAGCGTAATTGGAGCCAATACCCGAATTGCGGCTAATGTCAGTATCTATCATGGTGTTAGCATTGGCGCTGACTGCATGCTACATAGCGGATGTGTAATTGGCGCTGATGGATTTGGTTTTGCACCTGATGCTAGTGGCTGGATTAAAATCCACCAACTAGGTGGAGTACAGATTGGCAACAAGGTTGAAATTGGGGCTTGTACTTGCATTGATCGCGGCGCGCTTGACGATACTGTTATCGGTGATGGCGCTATTATCGATAATCAGGTCCAGATTGGCCACAATGTGCGCATAGGCAAAAATACCGCCATAGCTGCGCATACTGCCATCGCAGGTAGCACTACAATTGGTGCTGGTTGCACTATTGCAGGTGCAGTTGCTATCGCCGGTCATTTAACACTTGCAGATAAAGTGCATATTACGGGTAGGAGTATGGTGTCTGCGTCAATTTCTGAACCAGGTTCTTATTCATCCGGTACACCCTTGGCTCCAACAAAAGACTGGCGTAAAAACGCAGCACGTTTTCGCCAGTTAGATGCATTGGCAACACGCTTAATAAAACTCGAACGCACTCATGGTGCGGAATAATTTTTTCATTGATCGCTTGGGGTTTGTACCATGATGGACGTTAACGAAATTCGCGAATACTTACCACACCGCTATCCCTTTTTGTTGGTGGATCGCGTGGTGGAATTGATTGAAGGTGAGTCAATTATCGCGTACAAAAATATTACTGTTAACGAAGAAGTCTTTAATGGTCACTTTCCGCAAAGCCCCGTATTTCCAGGCGTTATGATTATTGAAGCTATGGCGCAGGCATCAGGTATCCTTGGTTTCAAAACCATGAATAAAAAACCGCAGGATGGGTCGATCTATTTGTTTGCCGGTGTGGATGATGTGCGTTTTAAGCGGCAGGTAATTCCTGGTGACCGTTTGCAACTGGAATCGCGGGTTATTTCGGAAAAACGTGGTATTTGGAAATTTGAATGTAAAGCCAGTGTTGACGGCGTATTGGCAGCATCTGCCACTATTCTTTGTGCAGATCGCAAAATTTAATTCGCGTTAGCCTGATATTAGCGAGAAGATATTTTGATAGATTCATCTGCAATTATTCATCCTAGTGCCAAACTGGCGGCTGATGTTCAGGTCGGCCCTTGGACTGTCATTGGCCCTGATGTTGAAATAGGTGAGGGCAGTGTAATTGCCTCTCATGTCGTGCTTAAAGGCCCGACCACTATCGGCAAGCACAACCGTATTTATCAATTTTCATCGGTCGGCGAAGATACTCCTGACCTGAAGTACAAAGGTGAACCAACCCGTTTAGTTATTGGCGATAATAATGTGATTCGCGAAGGCGTAACTATTCACCGCGGTACTGTGCAGGACAGGGGGGAGACGACTATTGGTGATCACAATCTATTAATGGCGTATGTCCATGTCGGGCATGACAGTGTGATCGGCAATCACTGCATTCTGGTGAATAACGCAGCGCTTGCTGGCCATGTGCATATTGGCGATTGGGCAATTCTGAGCGGATTTACCTTGGTGCACCAGTTTTGCAAAATCGGTGCGCACAGCTTCTCTGGTATGGGCAGCGCGATTGGAAAAGATGTGCCCGCTTATGTGATGGTCAATGGCAGCCCTGCTGAAGCAAAAAATATTAATGTGGAAGGGTTGCGTCGGCGTGGCTTTACCAAAGACGATATCAATTTGCTAACCAAGGCCTATAAAACGATTTATCGGCGTGGTTTGACGCTCGATGAGGCACTGACTGAATTGAATCCATTAGCTGCAGAATCCCCAGCATTACAGGTGTTGATTGATTCTTTAAACAGTTCAACGCGCGGTATTGTCCGTTAATTAGTTTTCTGTTGTGTAGTCACCTAGATAGTTGTCTAGAAAGTTACCTGCACAGTTTTCTCCTCGAAGAACACGCTAAAAATCTGGAGGCTGAGTGTCTGATCACATACACATAGGTATTGTTGTCGGAGAGGCATCCGGGGATATTCTTGGCGCAGCACTGATGCAAGAGTTGCGCCGCCACTTTCCCACAGCAGAATTTTCCGGTATTGGTGGCCCGCGTATGCTAGCGCAGGGTTTTCACTCGTATTTCCCCCAGGACCGTTTAGCGGTGATGGGGCTAGTTGAACCCTTGAAACGCTTACCGGAATTGTTGCGTATCCGAAAATTTTTACGCGAGCATTTTATTGCTAATCCTCCCGCCGTATTTATCGGGGTGGATTCACCCGACTTTACAATTCCTCTTGAAGCATCACTCAAAGAAAAAGGTATTAAAACGGTTCATTATGTCAGCCCATCCGTCTGGGCTTGGCGACAGAAACGCATTATTAAAATTGCGCGTGCAGTTGACTTAATG
Organism: Cellvibrio sp.; assembly: GCF_053579595.1. Taxonomy (NCBI): domain Bacteria; kingdom Pseudomonadati; phylum Pseudomonadota; class Gammaproteobacteria; order Cellvibrionales; family Cellvibrionaceae; genus Cellvibrio; species Cellvibrio sp. The sequence continues at coordinate 9,409 of NZ_JBRFPI010000001.1, read as the reverse complement.
TTGACACTCTTGCCTTTCGAAGCAAAGTTTTATCAAGAACATAATGTGCCTGTGGAATTTGTTGGGCATCATCTTGCCGATGAAATTCCGTTGCATGTCGATAAAATTGCCGCACGCAAATTACTGGGCTTACCTGAAGAGGGGCGCATAGTTGCACTTTTGCCCGGTAGCCGCGCGAGCGAAGTGGAGCGGATGGGTGAATTGTTTATGCGCACGGCCGTTTACTGTTTAGAACAGGATCCCAGTTTGCAATTTATTATTCCTGCCGCCAGTCCGGATCGCTATCGCCAATTACATATTGAATTGAATGAGTTTGTCGATTTTCCTATCGAATTAATGAATGGTCATTCCCATGAGGCCATTGCAGCAGCAGATGTGGTTTTATTGGCATCAGGTACGGTGACGCTTGAAGCCTTGTTGTTGAAAAAACCCATGGTGGTTGCCTACAAGATGGCGCCACTCACATTCAAAATTTTATCTTGGTTAGTAAAAACACCTTGGGTTTCATTACCTAATTTGCTGGCGCAAAAAATGTTGGTGCCGGAATTGTTACAAAACAACGCCACTCCCGAAACGCTTAGTGCGGCGGTAATGAACTATTTTGAAAATCCTGATGAGGCACAAGCATTGAGTCAGACGTTTGCACAAATGCATATCGAATTAAAACGCGATGCTAGTGCCCGTGCTGCTGATGCAGTAGCTCGTTTAATTAAACAACAGTAATTTAAACAGGTGTTTTTGTGCTTGAACCTTTTATCAGTGTATATCAAGGCGTGCTCGGTGCTGGTTGTGATGAAGTTGGGCGTGGCCCTTTGGCGGGTGATGTAGTTGCCGCTGCCGTTATTCTTGATCCGGAAAATCCTATTGCAGGTTTGGATGATTCCAAAAAACTCACCGAAAAAAAGCGTGAACAACTATTTACTGAAATTCAGCTGAAAGCCAAGAGCTGGTGTATTGCTCGCGCGTCGGTTGCTGAAATTGATAAAGTAAATATTTTACAAGCCAGTTTGCTTGCTATGACTCGCGCGGTTCAAGGGCTACATATTCAGCCTGAGCACGTGCTGGTAGACGGCAATAAATTACCTAAATGGCATTATCCTGCTGAAGCCGTTGTGAAAGGTGATAGCCGGGTTGCCGCGATAAGCGCTGCTTCGATTCTGGCCAAGGTAACCCGTGACCGTGAAATGGTTGCGCTGGATAAAACCTATCCGGGATATGGTTTTGCAGACCACAAAGGTTATCCCACCAAAGTGCATATGGATGCCTTGGATAAATTGGGTATTACACCCATTCATCGCACTTCCTATGCGCCAGTGCGCGCCAAAATTGAACAAATGAAATTGTTTTAATATTCGAGCCCATTCAGAAAACGCTTATGCCTGCTGCTAATTTTGTCCACCTGCGTTTACACACTGAGTTTTCACTGAGCGATAGCTTGGTGCGAATTAAATCGCTCGTGAAGCGCACGGCAGAATTAAATATGCCTGCTTGTGCGATTACTGACCAAACCAATTTTTATGGTCTAATTAAATTTTATAAGGCGGCACAAGGTGCCGGCGTCAAGCCTATTGCCGGTAGCGATTTTTGGATTGCGAGCAGCGACAATGAAGGTAAGCCAACGCTCATCACTTTATTGGCGATGAATGATCGCGGGTACAAAAATATTATCGAGTTGATTTCGCGTGCATGGCGTCATGGCCAACAACAAGGTGTTGCCTACTTGCAGCGCGAATGGATTAGCGAGTACAGCGAAGGCGTAATTGCCTTGTCCGGTGGGAAATTTGGCGATGTGGGTATGGCGCTACTCGGCGGTAGGACACCGCAAGCTAGTGAGCTACTATATGGATGGATGCAGGATTTTCCCAATCGCTTTTATTTGGAATTACAGCGTACCGGGCGCGAGAACGACGAAAACCATTTGCACGCTGCAGTTGCACTTGCAGCAGAAATGAATTGCCCCGTTGTTGCAACTAATGATGTACGGTTTTTAAAAGCTAGTGAGTTTGAAGTACACGAAGCACGTGTGTGTATTAGTGAAGGTCGCGCACTCGATGATCCGCGTCGAGAGCGACGCTATAGTGATCAACAGTATTTGCGTTCTGCCGAAGAAATGACGGAATTATTCAGTGATATTCCGGAAGCAATCGCGAATACCATCGAAATTGCCAAGCGCTGTACTATTACGATTCAGATGGGCAAATACTTTTTGCCTGAGTATCCGGTTCCTGAGGGTTTAACCGAGGCAGAATTTTTTCGAAAAATTTCACATGAAGGATTGGATCAACGGCTCGAACGTATTCTCGACAAATCCTCTCCCGATTATACCGAGCGCCGCAAAGTCTACGAAGATCGTTTGACGTTTGAATTGGATATTATTAACCAGATGGGGTTCCCTGGTTACTTCCTGATTGTAATGGACTTTATCCAGTGGGCGAAAGATCACGATATTCCCGTAGGACCCGGTCGTGGTTCGGGCGCGGGCTCGCTCGTTGCCTATTCATTAAAAATTACCGATCTTGATCCGCTTCAATACGATTTGCTGTTCGAACGTTTTCTGAACCCTGAGCGGGTTTCCATGCCGGACTTCGATATCGATTTTTGCATGGACAACCGTGACAAGGTTATTTCTTACGTTGCCGATAATTACGGCCGCGATGCTGTAAGTCAAATCATTACCTTCGGTACCATGGCTGCAAAAGCGGTAGTGCGCGATGTGGCGCGGGTGCAGGGAAAATCTTACGGTCTCGCCGATAAACTTTCCAAGATGATTCCACCCACGCCGGGTATGACGCTTGCGCAAGCACTTGAAGAAGAGCCGCAACTTAAAGAATTTATCGAGCAGGATGGTGATGCCGGTGAAATCTGGGAAATGGCGGTGCAGCTTGAGGGGTTGACGCGTAACGTAGGTAAGCACGCAGGTGGTGTCGTTATTGCCCCCACCAAGCTTACGGATTTTTCGCCGCTCTATTGCGATGAAACTGGCGGTGGTTTGGTTACCCAATTTGATAAGGGTGATGTGGAAGAGGCGGGCTTGGTGAAGTTTGACTTCCTCGGTTTACGCACGCTCACGATTATTGATTGGGCGCGCATCATGATCGATAAGCAGCGTATTAAAAAAGGCGAGAATCCCCTCGATATCAGTGCAATTCCCCTCGATGATCCCAAAACATTTGGCTTATTAAAACGCGCTGAAACCACCGCGGTATTCCAGTTGGAATCGCGCGGTATGAAAGATTTGATCAAGCGCCTGCAACCGGACAATATCGAAGACCTGATTGCGCTGGTGGCACTGTTTCGCCCCGGCCCACTTGAGTCTGGCATGGTGGACGATTTTATCAACCGTAAACATGGTCGCGCGCAAGTCGCGTATCCCGATGCAAAATTCCAGCATCAAAGTTTAAAGCCGGTACTGGAGCCGACTTACGGCGTTATCGTTTATCAGGAACAGGTAATGCAGATTGCACAGGTGCTTGCCGGTTATACGCTCGGCGGTGCGGACATGTTGCGTCGTGCAATGGGTAAGAAAAAGCCAGAAGAGATGGCCAAGCAGCGTGAAGTGTTTGAAAGCGGTGCAAAAAATCAAGGCGTTGATCCTGAGCTAGCGATTAAAATTTTTGATTTGGTAGAAAAGTTTGCAGGTTACGGTTTTAACAAATCTCACTCTGCGGCCTATGCAATTGTCTCCTATCAAACCGCTTGGCTAAAAGCGCATTATCCTGCGCATTTTATGGCGGCGACTATGTCTTCGGACATGGATAAAACCGATAAGGTGGTTACCTTTATCGAAGAATGTCGCACCATGAAATTAAAATTGTTACCGCCGGATGTTAATTCCGGTGAGTTTCATTTTACAGTGGATGATGCTGGTAGAATTATTTATGGTCTGGGCGCTATTAAAGGATTGGGTGAAGGTCCGGTTGAATCGATTATTGCGGCGCGCAATGAAGGCGGCCCTTTCAAGGATTTATTTGATTTCTGTGCGCGTGTCGATCCACGCAAAGTAAATAAGCGTGCAATGGAAGCCATTATCCGCTCCGGCGCTGCCGACAACCTCGGACCGACGAGCAATACACCGCAACACAATATTGACCATGATCGCGCGGTGATGTTTGCAGCGATGGGTGAGGCTGTTAAAACAGCTGAACAAGCTATGGCAAATACGAATGCCGGTATGATGGATTTATTCGGCGCGGTGATTGCCAATGACGACTCCAATACTGATGTGTATAGGGAATTTCGCCGTGTACGTACTTGGACAATGAAAGAGCGTCTGAACGCAGAAAAAGAAACGCTCGGGTTGTATCTCACCGGCCATCCCATTGATGAATACGAAAGTGAACTCACGCATTTGGTTAGTTCGCGTATCGCCAATTTAAAACCTGAAAAAGGTACGCAGACCATTTCCGGTTTGGTTATTTCACAACGCATTGTGAAAACCAAACGCGGCGATAATATGGCGATCCTGACAATTGATGATCGCACTGGGCGCATGGACATTACTCTTTTCGCCGAAACGTTTAATAACTCGCGTGATGTTTTATCCAAAGATGGTCTGTTGGTTATTAGTGGTCAAGTCAGGTTCGACGATTTCAGTGGTATGTTAAAAATGAGTGCTGATAGTTTGCGCTTGCTCGCTGATGTGCGACAGGAAAAAGTGCGTGAACTTTGGCTTGAGTTGGAATCCGGCACGCTGCCTGCCAGTTTTTCACGCGAGTTGGGTGAGATGTTGGATCCCTATCGCCAGTCACCACAGCAAGAAGCACGTTGCGCGATTGTTGTTGATTATTTACGTAGCGATGCGCGTGCGCAATTGCGTTTCGGCAGTCAGTGGAATGTGCGCCCGGAAGATGAATTATTACAGCGCTTGCGCGATAGCTATGGCAGTGCAAAAGTGCGCTTGGTTTATTAAAACTCGCTTTGTGATCATCATCAAAAGGCTGCCATTTGCAGTCTTTTTCTTTTTTAATCTATAACTGTTCTTTAGATAAACTTGTTCTAAAAAACCAGTCGCTACAGATTCTTTCAGTCTCTCGCTGCCGCCACATCCATCTAAACTCTAATTGAAAGGTCTAAAAAACTGAATGATGGAGGGCAGTAATATGTCATCAATTCTTGTTAAAGATTATATGCAGGCCAATGTGCAGGCGATTAAAGCGGATGCCAGTGTGCGCGAGGTGGTTGAGCATTTACTCAAATGGAATATCACTGGCGCGCCGGTGGTGGATGCGAGCATGAGCGTGGTGGGTTTTGTGTCGGAACAGGATTGTATGAAAGAGATGTTAAACAGTGCTTTCTATGCTGAGGATTCGGCTCAGGTCGCCAGTATTATGCGGCGTGATGTGCTGAGCGTAACGCCGGATACCAGTATCCTGGAAATCGCGGAAACCATGCTTGGCAACAAACCTAAAAATTACCCCGTTGTTGAACATGGCAAGTTGGTGGGGTTGATCAATCGTCGGCACATATTACAGGCATTAAAACAGCACAACGGTAGTTATTTCTCTCCAGCGCGTGAGCGCACCTCGTTTTCTGTGGCACCAGTGATTGTGCAATAGCGTCTAGCCATCCCGGATTTATCCTCTGTAGGGTAAATCCAGGTGCGGCCTCTTTCCAGTCTGATTTAGCCCATGAGCATCCCTTCATTTTCGCTGGAAAAGATCGACTAAATCGCCCATTTCGCGTAAGGTAGCGCCCCAATTGTGTTGCCTGTCAGGCTGACTAAAAAGCCATCAAATAGCAGACTGCAGCACTCACCCCATAAGTCAAAATGGTAGTTTACTACCCGGATCAAGAGCTCGCTATGAATCTGAATTATCTGGATTTTGAACAGCCCATCGCCGAACTCGAAGGCAAGATTGGAGAGTTACAACTGGTTGGCAATAGTTCCGATGTGAACATTGCCGATGAAATCGCCAAGTTGCGTGAAAAGAGTACCAAGCTGACTGAGACAATCTATTCCAAGCTGACCGCTTGGGATATCGTAAAAGTCGCCCGTCACCCGCACCGCCCTTATACGTCTGACTATATTTCCCGTGTGTTTACCGAGTTTGACGAGTTGCATGGTGACCGTCATTTTGGCGATGACGCGGCAATTATTGGTGGCGTGGCACGTCTGGATGGCAAACCGGTGATGGTAATTGGCGAAGAAAAAGGCCGTACCGTTAGTGAAAAAGTCATGCGCAACTTTGGTATGCCGCGTCCGGAAGGTTACCGCAAAGCCCTGCGACTGATGGAAATGGCCGAGCGTTTCAAGCTCCCGGTATTGACACTGATTGATACTCCCGGTGCCTATCCCGGTATCGACTCGGAAGAGCGTGGTATTTCTGAATCTATCGCACAAAACCTGGCAGTGATGTCGCGTCTGCGCACACCGATTGTCTGTACAGTAATCGGTGAAGGTTCTTCTGGCGGCGCCTTGGCGATCGGTGTAGGTGACCAGCTCAACATGCTGCAGTATTCCACCTATTTCGTTATCTCCCCTGAGGGTTGCGCCAACATCATTTGGAAAACCGTTGCTAAAGCACCAGAAGCAGCCCAAGCTATGGGTGTTACCTCAAAAATTTTGCAAGACTTGGGCATTGTTGATGAAACTATTCCTGAGCCTCTGGGCGGCGCCCATCGCAATGTGGATGATATGGCGAAAAAACTGCAAGAGCGTTTAGTGGCTCAGGTTGATCGTTTGAGTAAAGAGCCAATCGATGCATTACTTGAGCGCCGCTATCAGCGTTTGATGAGTTATGGTAATTGATCCAAAATAAAATTTTGAATAGAAAAACCGCTGATGAGAGTCAGCGGTTTTTTTATTGGCGTCAATTGATGATCAATTTTCCCGCTTGAAAATGCTGTCGGAAATCTCGCGGAAAATATTGCGCCTGCGCGGTCTGTTTTCGTTTTTGATTTCATTCTCTATTTGCTGTGCCGGGGTTTCTTGTACCAAACGCAAACCAATGGACTTGCGCGACTTGCTCGCGGTAATTGCTACTTGTGAGTAGGCGGTAATAGCTTCGACTTTACTGACAAATGATCCACCGCGCACCGCACGTTTCAGGCAGGCTGTTGCTGGTGTTTTATCGGCACAATCATTTACCCATTCGGCTGCATTTCCCGCAGTATCGTGGATGCCAAAATCATTGGGTGGAAAACTGCCTACCGGCTGCGTTTTGTTATTGAAGAAACTTGCCCAGAAAGACTTGCAGCCACGGCGACAATTCGCTCGCTCTTGCGCATCATCTTCATTGTTACCCCACCAATAACTGCTGGTCGTGTTTCCACGCGCGGCATATTCCCATTCGGCTGCTGTTGGTAAGCGATAATGTTTTCCGGTGGTTTTGCTGAGCCAATTGGCGTAGGCGATGGCATCGTCCCAGCTGATATTAATGACCGGGCGCTCACCGCGACCCCAGCCCATATCGTCAGGTAACGCGCGATTGGTTGCCAGCGCAAAAAAATCGTATTCATTAAATGTAATTTCGTAGCGACTGATTAAAAAATTATTTTCCAGCACTACAGTGTTTGCGGTGTTGCTATTGGAATCACCCATTAAGAATGGGTTGCTATAAACCTCTACCATTTCTGGTAATGGCAGCTGGTTTGGGTTGGCAATCTGTGTGGATTTCTGCAGTGCAATATCCCAGGTTTGGTTGCGTGCATTAAGTCTTATCCATTTGGTTTTGGTGGTATAGCCCGGGTGGCTAATTTCAATATGGTAAGCGGCGGGGGCGAGCGGCATGCCGATAGAGTATTTTTCTTTGATATTGAGTATACGAACTCGTGCTTCAGCGGGTATAGGATTAATCGTTAGCGGCAATAAATTGTCGCTCATATTTTGGTGGGCGTTTGTTGTCTTATCACTCTCGTGTGCAGACAGCTGTGCCCATTGTTCGCGTGTGCTAGTGTCGGGTTGTTCATCAACGAACATAAAACCTATCGCCAATAGTGCAAGTAAACCTAGCGAACCATAAACCCAGCGCAGTTTGTTGCGGCTATCGCTAAATACGCTTGTTGTTGGATCAGCTATATGACCAGGTGCCGCGACAAGTGTCTGCTCTAATTGCGAGCCGGTGATGATGGCTGGCTCTGCTGGGGATGTGGAAAATTTTCTCGTTATCGTATTAAAAAAAGCGGCAGATTTATTTGCAAAAAATCGTAGGTCTTGTGCGATGAGACTGCCTAATGTCTTGATCAAATGAACAGATTTCACTGCGCCATCGCTACTCACCAGCGGCGATTTGTTGCTAGCAATAGGTTCGATCACATCAATCAACTCGCGCGCTGTTTGGAAGCGCTGCTCCGGCTTTTTGGCGAGCAGTTTGTCCATTATCGACTGTAGTGCAAATACATTCAGTGGAAGTTTGGGGGCTTGCTCGTGAATATGTTTTATTCCCAATGCGAGCGAACTATCTGCTTGAAACGGACGCTTGCCGGTAAGCATTTCATAGAGCACTACACCAAGGCTGTATAAATCTGAGCGTTCATCGCTGGTCTCGCCCTTGGCTTGTTCCGGGCTCATGTAATAGGGCGTGCCGATTACTGCTCCCACTTGCGTCATATTCGCTTTGGATTTAATCGTGCGTGCTATGCCAAAATCGGTGAGTACCGGTGAATCATCTTCACGGAATAAAATATTTTCTGGTTTGATATCGCGATGAACATAGCCTTTGCTGTGAGCATGTTCCAGCGCAGCGGCAATTCCCAGGGTAATCTTTAATGCAACTTCAGTGGTAATGCCTTGCGTGATTTTTTCATCCAATGAGCCTTTGGATAAAAACTCCATTGAAATGTAATTAAATTCTTCGTGTCGGCCTATGTCATAAATCGGGATAATATTCGGATGGGAAAGCTGGCCAATGATGGTAGCTTCGCGCTGAAAGCGCTGGTGAAATTCTGGATCCTTATCCAGCGACGGTTTCATGATTTTAAGTGCGACAGTGCGCCCAACGCTGTGCTGGGTGGCTAGATAAACAGTCGCCATGCCGCCACTGTTTATTTTTTTGATCAGGGTGTAGCCGGGGATTTGCATTTTTATAAATAAATCAGATTTGTATTGGCAATCAGGGAGGCTGTGCAAGCAGCTATTTTAGCGGAATTTGCTGAATAGAAACTGGCTAGTTTGCACAAATCCATTTGCGCAAAACAGATAGATCATTATTTTTTGGGTGCACCAGGTTTGCGGCCTGGAGTTTGTCCGGTGGGACGGTTGTGACTATGTTGGTTACCCGTTTTGGCGCCAGTGAATTCTTTTTTTACCGAGGCGCCAGTGCCTTTAGTTGCGGTAGTTTGTGCATTGAACTTCTTGGCGCTTTCAAATTTATCGCCAAAAGCTTTCGCCGCAGGCTTGCTTGCTGCTTTAGCCGTAGCCGGGTGATTGTTGGTCTTGCCCCTAAACTTACCTGCAGTGGGTTTGCCCCCT